>NZ_CAWLTV010000049.1:0-26190 GCF_963864045.1 Picosynechococcus sp. NKBG042902
GTATAATTAGGGCAAAGTTGATCCACTTCACTCTTTAAGACATCTAGAGGAGATAATGTTCCAGCTATAGTAATAGCTTCTCCTAATTTATTTCTTTTATGCTTGCGTATACAAAATTTAGAATAAATCTTAGAGTAAATTGAATTTCTGGCATTCTTGACGTCTATATATATGACTTTGTCTTCTCGAATTGCTTCTATATCAAAAAGCTTCCAGTCTTCGTTATTACCTGAGAAAACTTGGGTTAAAGAAATATCTTTAACGGATAGATAACCAGTTTTTCTGTAGTATTCTTGGACAACTTTTTCTGCGGCTCTTGCAGAAACCATTTTCATAAAAGAGTCACTATGATTATTGCCAGACCATTGATTAACCAGCTTTAGTTCATCTTCATTTAAACAGTAAAAAGTAGCGACGGAGCCATTAAGGTACTCTTTGTATCTATATGAAGACTTAAAAAATTTTTCCAAGCAACCAAAAAAAGCATCATACTTTTCTCTTATAACTTGAGCCTTGATTTCTCTTGTTGCATAATCCCATAAGTGACTTTCTTTCTCTAACTCTTTTTGAAGAAAGGTTATATTCTTCCAATAAAGATCTTTTGTTTCCTGTGGTGTATCTTTGCTTTTTAATGCTGTGCGAATTTCTATTTTTATCTGTTGCTTGATGTTATCATTTAATTCATTAAGATAGTCATTTACTAGCGAAGTATAAATATGCCTATGCCGTATTTTTTGTCTGATTTTGTCATTCAATAATAATTCTATGCTGACTTCTTTTCTTTTTGATTCGTCTAATGATTGCTTTTTTAGTATATCGTAAAATCCCCCTTTTTTTACCCCTAAAGAAAGAGAGGCAACCTCATCTTCAAAAAACACTTTTTTTAATAAAATAGGATTTTCTATAAATGATTCTTGAATACAAACAAAAGCTGTTTGCGAAGTGAAACTTGATAAAATGAGTCCTTTGAAATTATATAATTCTACGTTTTTTGCTTGCTTGCCAAAAGTGTCAATTTCAAATTCTACATAAATCCCAAATGCGAGATATTTTATGTCAATATTATGCTCGAAACATTTTTTAGAAAGCCTCTTATATCTTTTCTTTAAAAGAGAGAGTAAACGAGGGCCAATCTCCTTTTCTTTAAAATATATTCCTGTTTTATATTCATCTAATATCTGTAAATTTTGACGTGATTTTAGTGAGTCTATATCTTCGGGTTTAACAATAAATCCATACCCTTTTTGATCTTTTTTAAAAAGAAAGCTAAAAAGGATACTTCTTGACTTTTTGGATCGCTCTTTCATTGTCTTTTAAACTAGTATTAGTCCTTGGTAGGCCTGCTCAATAGAAAAGGTAAGGCCAATACTTTCTAGGGTGACCATATCTCCAGCTTGATAGTTGGTGATCAGCCATTCTCCTGATTTATTTTTATGATACAAATCCATCTCAATGGCGGTAGAACTCACCAGTAAATAATCTTTTAAGACCGGATTTTGGCGATAGAGTCTAAATTTGCCACCCCGATCATAAGCCTCAGTGCTTTTTGATAAAACTTCGACAACCAGACAAGGATATGTAATGAATTGGGTGGTGGACTGATCTCGCTCATCGCAGGTGACGCTGATATCTGGATAGGTATAGTTATGGCTGTTAGGAATTTTGATTTTGAGATCAGAATTTCCGGTTTCGCAACCGCTACCATCCAGATGATTAAAAAATAAACTCGACAGCCTCACGGCAATTAGACTATGGTTTTTGTTGCCGCCCCCCATGGCATAGATTTGACCATCGATATATTCGTATTTTTCGACTTGCTGTTCCTCCCAACGTAAATATTCGTCAGGAGTGAATCGGGGAAATTTTTCTTCAGCAATAACCATATAGTCTTTCTTGCAATCGGGATATTCACCGTTATAGCATTTCTGGAATCAAAGATACTTAAGCGGTATTAGATGACGAGCTAATGGTGCTTTTGGCAGGCTAAAAAACGTGCATAATCATCTTTTGCTTAAGCCTCCTAAAAAATGCCATGGTAATCATTCCTGAGACTTGATCAATATTTAAAGAACAGTCCTCCTTTGCCCCAGGACGACATCTTCTTTAAGCGATGGTGATTTCTGGATCAAGATAGACATCCTGAATGAGGTGAAAGAGTTTGACCCCTTCTGCCATGGGCCGTTGGAAGGTTTTGCGACCCGAAATTAAGCCACAACCGCCAGCTCGTTTATTGATCACGGCGGTGCGAATTGCTTGGGCAAAATCGTTTTCGCCGGAGGAGCCACCGGAATTAATTAAACCAGCCCGCCCGCCATAACAGTTCAACACTTGGTAACGGGTGAGATCGATGGGGTGATCACTGGTGAGTTCGTCGTAAACTTTGGGGTGGGTTCTGCCGTATTTTTTGCCCGTCGCCTTGGCGATCGCCCCGTAACCGTTATTGGTTTCTGGTAATTTTTGTTTAATAATATCCGCCTCAATGGTTACGCCCATGTGGTTCGCTTGTCCCGTCAAATCCGCCGCCAAATGGTAATCCTTGTCCTGTTTAAACACATCGTTGCGCAGATAACACCAGAGAATCGTCGCCATTCCTAGCTCGTGGGCGCGGGCAAAGGCACGGCTAACCTCTTGAATTTGTCGGCTCGATTCTGGGGAGCCAAAATAAATCGTTGCACCGACGGCGATCGCCCCCAAATTCCAAGCCTGTTCCACCGTCGCAAACATAATTTGATCTGCACCGTTGGGATAAGTCAGCAGTTCATTGTGGTTCAGTTTGACGATAAACGGGATGCGGTGGGCATATTTGCGGGACATCATCCCCAACACACCGAGGGTCGTCGCTACGCCGTTACAGCCCCCTTCAATGGCTAGACGGATAATGTTTTCGGGGTCAAAATAAATCGGGTTTGGGGCAAAGGAAGCCGCACCGGAATGTTCAATGCCTTGATCAACGGGCAAAATTGAGAGATAACCTGTATTTGCCAGTCGTCCCGTACCAAACAATTGTTGCAAGGAACGTAAGACTGGAGTGGGGCGATCGCTCTGGGCATAGACCCGTTCCACGATATCCGCCCCGGGGAGAGTGAGCAGATTTTGATTAATTTTCGCGCTGTGACCCAAGAGACTTTCTGCTTCCTCTCCAAGCCAAGCTGCAATTGATTTTTCGGCAGAAATGGTCGTCATGGTGAAAAATGTGGGGACTTGCTACAGTTCCGTTGTAACACTTCTGCCAAAGTGGGCCGCCCTGAGGATCATGGATAATAAACGAAGTTATCTTTTGTTTAACCGATCACAAAATGGCCCTGCAAGTTTACGGCATTCCCACCTGCAACACCTGTAAAAAAGCATTGAAATGGCTAGAAACAGCCGGAATTTCCTACGAATTTATCAATACCAAAGAGCAACCTCCCAGCAGAGAGGCGATCGCCCAATGGGTCAAAACACTCGGCAGCAAACCAATGCGCAATACTTCTGGGCAAGCCTACCGCGCCTTGGGGGAAGAAAAGAAAACCTGGGATGATAACCAGTGGATCGAGGCTTTTAGTCAAGATGCAATGCTCTTAAAACGGCCTTTGTTCGTGCGGGATAACCAGGCGGTCTTGGTGGGATTTCGGGCCAGTGAAACGGAATTGCGCGATCGCCTCGGTACTCAGTAAGCCTTTAAAATAATCTTGAAATCCCGCTGAACCTATCCCTATGCTTGAAACCCGTACACCCCCCTGGGGCAAAGTCACGATCCTCGAAGAAGGCGATCGCTACCGCATTAACCGCATCGAAGTGAAACCCGGTCACCACATCAGCACCCAAATGCACTACCATCGCAGCGAGCATTGGGTCGTCGTTTCCGGGACAGCGAAGGTGATTTGCAACGACCAAGAAATTATCTTGACTCCCCGCCAATCTACCTATGTCCCGATGAATACCAGGCACCGGGTCGAAAATCCAGGGGTCATTGATCTGGTGATGATCGAAATTCAAAACGGCGAATTTTTGGGAGACGAAGATATTATTCGTTTCGAGGATCGCGATTCTGCCTAGCCCTACCCCGACGCCACCGAGTAAAAATATCTGACTTTCGACTAGGGAACCGATATGCTTAGTGGTTGTACTTCCGAGGATTACCGCGATTGATGGGTAATGTTACGCTAAATTCTGCTTTAATTTCTCCCCCTGTAACCCTGGCGGATGTGCCCTTATCCCGTCCGGTAAAGTTGGGAGTCTTGGCCTCCGGTAGCGGCAGTAACTACGGGGCAATCGCCAAGGCCATTACCGAAAATCAACTCAAGGCGGAAATTCCGATTCTGATCTACAACAACCCCAAAGCAAAGGTTTTAGAACGGGCCGCAACATTTGGCACGAAAACCCAACTGATTAACCACCGGGAGTTTGCCTCGCGGGAAGCCTGTGACCAAGCGATTTTAGAAGTCTTGCGATCGCATGGGGTGGAGTGGGTCATCATGGCGGGTTGGATGCGCATTGTCACCGAGGTTTTGCTCACGGGCTACGAAAATCGGATTTTAAACATTCACCCCAGTCTATTGCCCAGTTTTAAAGGGATTCGCGCTGTGGAACAAGCATTGGCGGCTGGCGTAAAAGTGACGGGCTGTTCGGTACATTTTGCTAGCCCAGAAGTCGATAGTGGCGACATTATTATGCAGGCGGTGGTGCCCATTTTGGCCGATGACACTCCTGAAACGCTCCATGCCAGAATTCAAGTGCAAGAACACCGCATTTTTCCGGCGGCGATCGCCTTAGCTGTGTCCCAATATTCCTAGAAATTTCCCGTAAAACCCATGTCTGATCTGATTGCCCAGTTTAAAAATCGCCTGATTATTTCCTGCCAAGCTCCCGCTGATTCTCCCCTCCATGACCCTGAAATGATTGCGGCGATCACCCAAGCTTGCGTCAATCAAGGGGCCGTTGGAGTGCGCATCGATAGCCCTGACCACATCCGCGCTGTGCGGGCCAAATTACCCCAGATCCCGATTATCGGTCTATGGAAACGTACTTTTCCCGAATCAGATGTTTACATCACCCCCCGGTTAGAGGATGCCCTGGTGGTGGTGGAAGCGGGAGCCGATATTGTTGCCGTTGATGCCACGGCCCGCCCCCGCCCGAACGGAGAAACCCTCGCGGATCTGATCGCCGGGATTCACCAGCAAACAGGCAAATTGGTGATGGCGGATCTCGACACCTACGAAAATGCTCAATGGGCCGCCCAAGCTGGTGCTGATATTTTGGGGACGACCCTCTACGGCTATACGGGAGTAACCAAAGATTTAACGCCCCCTGGTTTTGGGTTGCTTGAAAAACTTGCCCAGGATTTTGACCAGCCGATCATCTGCGAAGGAGGCATCCACACCCCAGAAATGCTGCAAAAAGCCTTCCAATTGGGGGCTGATAGCGTCGTTGTTGGGACAGCGATTACCGGTGTTGATCTCTTGGCACAAAAATTTTGTCAGGCGATCGCCCCAGGCCACCCGTGAGTAAAATTCAGATATACAAATTAGAGGTTCACCGATGGGCCTAAAAAGTTATCTTCAGACCCTGGGCGATCGCACCCTCCACAGCACTGCCATCCGTGTCGCCCTAATTGTGGGCACTGTGATTTTTTGCATTAACCACGGTAGTGCCTTTCTTCATGGGACAATGACCCGGACCCGTTGGACGTCCATGGTTTTGACCTACTTTGTGCCTTACTGCGTCAATCTCCATGGCCAAATAGCCAGCCGGATGCGCCAGCAAGCCAAAGCCCACCCTTCTTCCGAGCCATAAAGATTTAGAGCCACTTTTTTATTAGTTTGGGGATTGCACCGATGCGCTTGACAATCTATTTCCGAGCCTTAGGCGATCGCACCTTTCGACCAACGGCGATTCGGGTTGCCCTGTTTGTGGGAACTGTCCACTTTTGTATTAACCATGGTGTTGCTGTGTTGAATGGCACCATGACCAGTACCCGCTGGCTGGCGGCGGCCATAACCTACTGTGTGCCCTACTGTGTCAATGTCCATGGTCAATTGGTCAGCCGACTGCGAGCCGAAGCAGAAGCGACCCAGGAGAGTTCCCAAGCAGATCCCCAAAAATTGACGTCGTAACTGGCATCAAAGTTAAGAGATTAATAGGTATGTTGGCCTTTGTTGGCCGCTTCTTTTTGCCAGCATTTTTCTAACAGGTTGATTTTATAGAGATACCAAAACCGATTCGGGTTCCATACGGTATGCCGATCTGTGTGTCCCACGGGTTGATTGAGATATTGAAATACAGGATCGACTAGGTGCCTAATTTTGAGCCACATAGACAGCATCCTCACCTTAGATAATATTTTTTGAATCGAAAAGCGGCGGTACATCACGAAACGCCTGCCCTCAAAATCTTGCTATGTCTTTAATGTGCCAAATTCCCAGGCGAAGCCAAAGGGATGCTTTTTTGGGGAGGATGCTCGTTTTTGCGAAAATATCCCCTAATTTGTCCTAATAATTCCTTTTTTGCCAACATAAACTTGATAGAAAATGTTGTAAAACTAGGCTCAGATGTAATATTTCTTTGGATAGTTACTATTTGTTGAAATATTACTTATTTGAATAAAGAGAGTTTTTGCCAGGCAGTTTTTGGATAAAGGCGATCGCCAGTCGGTTGCAAAATTTCCGTGAGAATTTCTAGGGAATCCATGAGGCGCGGCCCTGGTCGGTTGAAATAAGCGTTGCCATCACAGATAAATAACTGATCGTTTTGCACCGCTCGTAATTGTTTCCACTCAGGGTGTAACTCCAAGTCGGCGAGCATTTCCTGGCGGGTACGTTCGAGGTCAAAGCCGCAGGGCATCACCACCACCACATCAGGATCACTGGCCAAGAGGGTTTCCCAACTGATGTAGGGGGAATGTTTGCCCGGTTTGCCTAAAATGTTGTCGCCGCCCGCGAGTTCAATGAGTTCCGGGAGCCAATTACCGCCGCCCATGAGGGGATCAATCCATTCAATGGCCGCCACCCGGGGCCGTTTTGCTAAAGTCTTGCCTCGTTTTTGGCAAGCTTTTACCCGCTGTTGTAGATCCTGCAAAACGGGTTGGGGATCACGGTTAAACTGCTGGGCAACACGGCGAATATCCTGGTAAACGTCCGCTAGGGTATTGGGCTGGAGCGAAATCAACTGCGTCGGATGATCACTCAACTGGGCGATCGCCTTTTGCACATCGGCCAGGGTGACGGCACAAACATCGCACTGATCTTGGGTGACAATGTGGGTTGGTTGTAGGGCTTGCAAGACATCTAGCTTCACTTCATAGATCCCCAAGGCTCCTTGGAGTAAGGCCAAAACTTCTTGGTCAATTTCGCCACTGGGACGTTCTGAATCGAGGCGGGCAGCGGTACACACGGGGCGATCGCCAATCTCTGGGGGATAGTCACATTCGTGGCTCCGGGCCACCACGTCCGAAGTTAAACCCAAACAATCTAAAATTTCGGTGGCACTGGGCAAGAGCGAAACGATCCGGTAGGAAGCAACCATGAATAAAACACAATCGATGAACTACTGCTCATTGTAGCGGTGTCTTTTTTTTGCACGATGTGGGCCGCTTGTCCCTAGAGGTTTTGGTGGTGGTGATTAATGCGATCGCTAATTTGGCTCACCAATTGGGAGATTTTTTGATTTTTCGTCAGTAACTGACCAATTTTGTCGCAACTGTACATCACCGTAGTGTGGTCTTTGCCACCGAACAGTTCACCAATGCGGGGCAAGCTGAGATCGGTGTGTTGGCGCATCAAATACATTGCAATTTGCCGGGCCGTACTAATTTCCCGTCGTCGAGAAGCCCCCTTCAAATCTTCAATGCTCACCCCCGTGGCTTCGGCGGCAATTTGCAAGATCACATCCGGGGCCGCCGGAGCATATTCCACCGTCGGGTTCAAAATGGGGGCGAGGTTTTCGACGGTCATCGGTAGGCCAGAGATCGCAATGTGGGTCACTGCCCGCAGGAGCGCCCCCTCCAATTCGCGGATATTCGCCGTGTAGTGGGTGGCGATATATTCAATCACCGAGCGGGATAGGTTTAAATTTTCCGCCTCAGCCTTTTTCTGGAGAATCGCCATCCGGGTTTCTAGGTCGGGGGGTTGGATATCGGCGATTAGCCCCATGGAAAAGCGAGAAGAAAGTCTTTGTTGCAAGCCTGGAATCTGATGCGGTGGGCGATCGCTCGCGAGAACAATTTGTTTACCCGCTTCGTGGAGAGTATTAAAGGTATAGAAAAATTCTTCTTGGGTGTATTCTTTCCCCTCGATGAACTGAATATCATCCACCAGTAAGATATCGGCGGTGCGGTAATGCTCCCGGAACGTTTGCAGACTATCCTTGCGAATCGCAACAATTAAATCATTGGTAAATTGCTCCGTGGAAACATAGAAAATCTTCGCATCCGGCTGGGTATCCAAACGGTAATGGCCGATCGCCTGCATCAGGTGCGTTTTTCCCAGACCCACTCCCCCACAGAGCACCAGGGGATTAAAATCCCGCCCCGGTGATTCCGCCACCGCTAAGGCCGCCGCATGGGCCATGCGATTGGTTGGGCCAACCACAAACCGTGAAAAGGTATATTTCGAGTTGAGTTCTGGGGTCTTTTTACCTGGACGGGTCGATTGGCCACTGCGGGAACTATAAAAACTCTGGGTCGCTGCGAGGGTATTCCCTTCTGGAGAAGTGAGGCGTACCTTAACGGGCTGCTGCAATAATTCGGCGATGGTTTCGGTGATCAACGCACCATAGTATTTCTGGATATGGTTCAGGACAAAGGCATTTGGGGCGCAGAGTACGATTTCATCCTCCTGCCACTGTTGGATCGCCGTCGGCTGAATCCAAGTTTCGTAGGTGGGGCGACTCAGTTGTTGTTCAAGTTTTGTCAGGACTTCTTGCCAAAGCCATTGGGGATTTTGAGTCACCGTGATTGATCCTACAAAATAGACGGGAACAGGGGGTTGGGCTTTTCAATGTAGCTCAATTTTTCTCAGTGTGAACCCCTGGCAACACCCCAAATTCTCGTAGAGCAGGGACAAAGTTGTGGTTTTCGTGACTGGGGCGACTCAGCTTCAGTAGGGCAAACCGTTGCAGGGGTGTTAAATTTTGCCATTGGGTTGGGGCAATTTCTACGTTGCAACTGCGGGCTTTTTCAAGCACTTGGGCGGGAATTTCCGTTTGTAGCCAAGGGGGATTTGGGTCGATATCGAGGACTTTGGCTGGTGTACCTGTTTTTTCTGTAATTAGCCCTTGGAGCGTTTCGTGGTAGTGCTGCACTTCAGCAGGGGTTTCACAGGGCATTTGAATGAGCTGGGTTTTTTCGGCCTCTGTGAATTTGTGCCAATGGTCAAGTTTCATTTTGACGCCACAGGTATCGAGTTTGTAGCGCATGATCATCGGAATACAGCGCAGCGATGCAATGAAATCCTGCTCGAACCCAAAGAAATCTGTCATGGGATTTTGCCTCAGTAAAAGTTTGAGAATTTACATCCCCCTAAATCCCCCTTCATAAGGGGGACTAAGAGTTCTTTTTTACTCCCGGTGCCACTCGGTAATACCGCCTGGTTTGTCCACCAGCACAATCCCTTTTTTGGTGAGTAAATCCCGGAGGCGATCGCCTTCTGCATAGTTTTTATTGGCGCGAGCGTCCTTACGCTGTTGGATCAAGTCTTCAATTTCAGCATCGGTTAAACCAGCAGCCTGTTGCTTTGTTTCCGGGACAAAACCGAGGATATCGGCCAATTCCTTAAGGGTGAGCCAGAGGGAGGCGAGAATTTGCGGATTTTGCTGGAGTTTGCCTTCGTGGACGAGGATATTTTTCTCTTTTTTCAGTTCTTTCGCCAGTTCAAAGAGAATCGCCAAGCCGCCGGAAAAGTTGAGGTCATTGTCAACAATTGCTTTAAATTTCGCCAGGATGCCCTTGTCAGCGGTGATATTGTTCGTATCCAAATGTTCTGCCCCAAATAGCAGCGCATCATTGAGGGTTTCCCAGCCCTTGGTCGCAGCGGTGAGGGCTTCGTCGGTGAAATCCAGGGGCTTGGTGTAGTGGGCCTGGAGGATAAACAAACGCACGGCCATCGGGTCATATTTTTGCAGGAGGTCGCGGATCGTGATGAAGTTGCCGAGGGATTTGGACATTTTTTCCCCTTCCACCTTCACCATGCCATTGTGCAGCCAATATTTTGCTAAAGGCTGACCCGTGGCGGCTTCCGACTGGGCGATCTCGTTTTCGTGGTGCGGGAAAATCAAGTCACTGCCCCCCACATGGATATCAATGGTTTCCCCAAGGCGATCGCGCACCATCGCCGAACATTCAATGTGCCAACCGGGACGACCAGCACCCCAGGGGGAATCCCAGGCGGGTTCTCCTGCTTTGGCGGCTTTCCAGAGGGCAAAATCAAAGGGGTCATGTTTTTTCGGCGCATCAGGATCTTCTGTGACGCGACCGCTGGCCCCCGCTTGCATATCGTCTAATTTGCGGCCAGAGAGTTTCCCATAGCCATCAAACTTGCGCACCGCATAGTACACATCCCCCTGGGAGGCGTAGGCAAAACCCCGTTGTTCTAGGTCGTGGATCAGCTTTTGAATCCCATCTAAACTGTGGGTTGCCCTAGGATATTCATCGGCGGGTTGAATGTGGAGCGCTTCCATATCCTCGAAATAGGCTTCGATAAATTTTTCGGCGATCGCCCCCATGGAACTTTTTTCTGCCCGCGCCCGATTGAGGATTTTGTCGTCAATATCGGTGAAATTTTGGATGTAATGCACCTCATAGCCTGACCATTGCAAGTAACGTCGCACCACATCCCAGATCAAACAGGTGCGTGCGTGACCCAGGTGGCAATAGTCATATACCGTAATCCCACAGCAGTACATCCGCACCCGATTAGCTTCGAGGGGTTCAAAGGGTTCAGAACGGCGATGGAGGGTATTGTAAAGACTGAGGGACATGGTAAGCACTGGCGTTGAGCGTGTTTCATTCTAACCCACGATTGCCCAGGGAATTCAATCCCCATTGAGTCCTGCCGTTACAGTTTTTTGAACCTAGGCGATCGCCCCAAAAGACGGTGTTAGGTTGAAGGTAATTCTTCTCCTGGAGGTCAGCCCATGGCCACTTCATCGCCTCGAAAACTATTGCCTCAACGTTCCCTCACCCTACTCCTCAGTGGTTGTTTGTTGGGGGGACAGATCCTTGCGGGTTGTCAGATGGCCTCCCAGAGAACTTCAGACACAGGGATGGATGCCATGGCCCCCCAAGTGGCAGAAACGGAGTCCATGCCTGTGATGCCACCCCCCGATGGAGACATTCCCCAGGAAGTGCCGGATCTCTCCCAAGAAGATTACAACCTCATCCGCGATAATCCTTTCCAATTGGTGCGCACTGAACCGCTGTCTACCTTTGCCCTTGATGTAGATTCTGGAGCCTATAGTAATGTCAGGCGCTTTTTAGATGATGGTCAGCTTCCTCCCGCTGATGCGGTGCGCCTAGAGGAGATGATTAATTATTTCACCTATGACTATCCGGCTCCGGACGATCAACCCTTCGCCATTAGCACCGAGCTCTCCCAAGCTCCTTGGCAACCCCAGCACCAACTCCTCCGCATTGGTATTAAGGGCCAGGAAATTGCAAATGAAGCCCTTCCCCCCAGCAATTTGGTGTTTCTCTTTGATGTGTCGGGGTCGATGAATGATCCCGATAAATTGCCGCTTCTCAAGTCAGCGTTTCGGTTATTGGTGAACGAGTTGCGCCCAGAGGATCGCGTTTCCATTGTGGTGTATGCCGGGGCGGCGGGTTTAGTCTTGCCCTCGACTTCTGGGGCCGAAAAAGAAACTATTCTGGCGGCCTTGGATAACTTAGAAGCAGGGGGTTCCACGGCGGGTGGTGAAGGCATTGAATTGGCTTACCAGGAGGCGGCAGAAAACTTTCTCGATAATGGCAATAACCGAATTATTCTGGCCACCGATGGGGATTTTAATGTGGGGATGTCCAGCGATGCAGAACTAATTCGTCTGATCGAACAAAAGCGAGAGCAGGATATTTTTCTGACGGTGCTGGGCTTTGGTACAGGCAATCTCAAGGACGCCAAGATGGAGCAGCTCGCCAATAACGGGAATGGAAACTATGCCTACATCGACAACATCCTTGAAGCGAAAAAGGTGCTGGTCACGGAAATGGGCGGCACGCTTTTAACTTTGGCAAAGGACGTGAAAATTCAGGTGGAATTTAACCCGGCCCAGGTGCAGGCTTATCGTCTGTTGGGTTACGAAAATCGCCTGTTAGCGGCCCAGGATTTTAATGACGACACTAAGGATGCGGGGGAATTGGGGGCTGGCCATACGGTGACGGCTCTCTATGAAATTGTGCCGGTGGGTGTTGATTCGCCCGTGGAGTTGCCGACGGTGGATGATTTGAAATACCAAGAAACGCAATCCAATCAAGGGAATTTTGCGGGGGAATTGCTGCAATTGAAGCTCCGCTATAAACCCCCCACTGGCGATAATTCGGCACTGATCACCCAGGCGATCGCCAATGACAGTAAACCCTTAGATCAAGCCTCTCCAGATTTTCGGTTTGCGGCGGCGGTAGCGGAATTTGGGATGCTATTGCGGGACTCCCCCTACCGTGGCGAAAGTTCCTTTGATCAAGTTTTAGAACTGGCCCAGGGCAGCAAAGGAGCAGATCCCGAAGGCTATCGCAGTGAATTTATCCAACTGGTTAAAACGGCCCAGGCTTTGAATTTTTAAGGAAGAAGACCGACGCAGTTTTGTGTTCTCCCGTAGGTTGTGGGTCAGGCGATCGCCAAGTGCATAGGGTCTGCTACCCGGCCACTACATAGCACCACGAAATGAAACATATCCTTCGGAGAACAGATCAATGAAAATCACACGACACACCATTGGCAAAGGTTTAATGCTTGGCACCATGATTCTAATGGGCAGTGGCTTTAGTGCGAATGCCGCCCCCCTTTCTAGTACTGGCCCCCTGCCTTCTGTCGGCTGTCCAAGTAATTTACCCCAGCACCACTGTTGGCTGAGAACAACACCGACCGGGCCGATTAACCCTGGCATGGTTGCAACGCCGCTCCCCTCAGCCCAAGCCCAACCTAAACCTCTGACCTGCCCAGAAGGTTGGCAGCCCCGGCCCCAGGAAGTCAATTTCCAGCTTGGCCCTTGTCTACCCGGCACTATTGTGACCCCGACTCCCCAACCCCAGGCGGAACTTCTCCTTCCTGCTATTCAAAAAATGCATTTGGGTCTGCCCGGAAGATAACTCACAAAAAAACAAGATCACCATGGTGCTGTTTTCTGAAAACTTTGACCGGGGTGATCTTATTTCTTGATTTGATTTAAGCGAGTTCAAAGGAACAGTTCGGTTACCTAAGCAACATCCGTATAGGCTTCAAAATCCATAAAAGGAGAACTATAGGGCTCCAGATCCATAAAAGGAGAGCTCAAAAACTCCTCTGCTTTGATGGGACGACTAAACAAAAAGCCCTGGATTTCATCACAGTTAAATCGCGTCAAAAATTCCAACTCTCCCTCATCTTCAACCCCTTCAGCAACTACCTTAAGGTTGAGATTGTGGGCCATTTCAATAATTGCGGTGATAATTGTTGCATTAACACGGTTTCGATGAATCCCATGGATAAAGGAGCGATCTAGCTTGAGGGTATCAAAGGAAAACTGCTGCAAATAGCTTAAAGAAGAATAACCCGTACCAAAATCATCTAAAGCAATTTTCAAACCCAAAGACCGCAAGGCCTTTAAACGTCGTATCGATACTTCCCCATTGTTCACGAGGGTGCTTTCTGTCAATTCCAGTTGGATATCTTGGGGCTGCAATTGATTGTTGATAATAATTTGGCTGAGGCGATGGTGCAGATTGAGTTGGGTAAATTGTTTTGCCGAAAGATTGATCGACATATAAAAGTCCTTGAGGCCCGCAAGCTGCCAACGACGCAATTGGCAACAGGCTTCTTCCATGACATATTCCCCAATCGGGATGATCAAACCGGTTTCTTCGGCCAGGGAAATAAATTGATTGGGCAAAACCAAACCACGGGTTGGGTGAAACCAGCGTAAGAGGGCTTCGGCACCAACCACCTTACCTGTTTGCAAGTTCATCTTCGGCTGGTAAACAACTTCGAGTTCGTTGCGTTCGAGAGCTTGCCGCAGATCGGCTTCGAGGGAAACCGTATTCAAGCGGCCCACGTTCATTGCTACGGAATAAAAGGCGTGTTGATTGCCCCCTTGTTTTTGAACTCGCAACATGGCTGTGTGGGCATTACTGAGCAGTTCATCAAGGGTAATGCCATCTCTGATGTAGAGGGCGATGCCGATGCTGAGGCTGATAAAGACATCCTGTTGGTCTTCTGTGGTAAAGGGGGAGCTAAAGGCCGCGAGGATTTCTTCGGCAATGTTGACGACTTCGTGGCGATGTTCTAGGGGATGAAGAATCGCACAAAATTCTGAAGTGTTGAGACTAACGACAGTGCCGTATTTCTCTAAGGTTTGTTGTAGGCGATCGCCCACCTGCTTGAGTAAAGCGCTGACTATACCGTGGCCAAGATAT
The DNA here is from genome assembly GCF_963864045.1 of Picosynechococcus sp. NKBG042902. Lineage (NCBI taxonomy): Bacteria > Bacillati > Cyanobacteriota > Cyanophyceae > Chroococcales > Geminocystaceae > Picosynechococcus > Picosynechococcus sp. NKBG042902. Next base: position 14,576 of record NZ_CAWLTV010000049.1, read on the forward strand.
TCGTTAAGGAGCTGAAAGCGGTCTAGACCAATGGAGAGAAGCGGAGTGGAGGGCACTGTCTCACTATCTTCTTGACCGAGGGGTAACTGTGCCACCACCTTTTCAAAAGCATAGGTAATCCTATTTTGATTCGGTAGACCGGTGAGACTATCTTTCTCGCTCAGTTGGTTTAACTGCTCGGAATAGTATTGTTTGACCTTGGAGTATTTATTGAGACGTACTTCGACAGCCTTGAGGAGTTCTGCAGCTTGGATCGGTTTCATCAAATAATCATCGGCTCCGGATGCCATTCCCTGGCGGAGTTGCTGACCCTCTGCTTGGGCCGTCAAAAAAATAAAGGGAATCATTTCCGTTGCTTCTTGTTGCTGGAGTTGTGCCAGAACGTCATAGCCACTCAAACAGGGCATCATCACATCGCAGATGATGAGATCCGGGTGATATTCCTTGGCTGCCTGAATTCCTTTTTCACCATCACTCGCTTCGATAACGATGTAACCAGCATTCGTAAGAATTCTTCGAGTCAGTTTACGGATAACGTAGTCGTCTTCAATGACAAGAATCGTCGTGATTTCTCCGGGATTTTGCAGGCCAGAGGAAACATCATTTTGGACGGGAAGGTTGTTAGGAGACATATTCACTCAGCATCTCAGGGCGTTGGTGGAACATTTTTTCGGGGAAAGAAACCAAGCTATTTGCCATCAGATAATTGGATGTTCGCTGTTTCTGTAAGGATGTTTTCTTTCATTAAGTGCCACAATCATTGCGCTGTAGATGCCAATTGCTATCTCAAAAATGTTGGAGGTTCGGGGTCAAACCTCGGACTAGCGGGGTGGCTACGCGCGAAAAATGTTGGCTCGCTTTAATTTTGGTTTATGAAAATCAAAGGCGTTATGTGTAGAAATGTAACACAGTGATGGGAAAAAAGTAAATCTGGGGTATCTGCTCTAATTTTTTTCCGTGGAAAATTAAAACCAAAAGATTGCTTTCGCTAAGGGAATTGTTTATTTCTGTTGGGCGATCGCCACAGTCGTTTCGGGCAAGGTCGTCAATCGGGGTAGGCGATCGCGCTGTTGAAACAAAATAAAAGCCGCCACCGCCAAGAGAAAATACCCAAAGCCCTTTTGGAGTTGTTTTGCATTGAAATAGCGCCCACTGTAGCCGCCGAGTAAAATTCCCAGGCTCGCCACAAAGGTAAAGTTCACCATCAGATGCCAATCAAAAACCACATCAGCCTGGCCAAAGTAACCCAGAAATCCGGCGATCGCATTCATCACAATAATCACCAGGGAAGTGCCCACCGCCTCTTTCATTTCCGTCTTACCGAGCAACACCAGGGCAGGCACAATCGCAAAGCCCCCACCAACTCCTACTAGCCCCGTCAAAATGCCAATCCCCAAACCTTCCGTGAGCAACCACAGCCAACAGTAACGGCACACCGGGGCCGGATAATCTTCAAGGTGTGGCTCATTTGCTTGGTGGGCGATCGCCTTGCCGCTTTTGCGAATCATAAAAATCGCCGCGATCAACATCATCACCGCAAACAGCAATAGCTGCACCGTCCCTGTGATGAAGGGCAACCGGGTTAACTGCGCTCCCAGGAAAGCCCCGACCATGGTCGCCGAGCCAAAAATTCCTGCTTTTTTCAAGTTAATATTCCCCTGTCGCCAGTGGGGCACCAAACCCACCGCACTGACAATGCCGACGATAAACAACGTCATGGCGATCGCACTTTTTGGGTCAACCCCCATCACATAGACCAAAATCGGCACCGCCAACACCGAACCACCGCCCCCCATCAAGCCCAGACTGATTCCAATACAAGCCGCTAAAAAATATCCCAAGAGCTGCATCATATCCTCCAAAAAAAAGCCCCCAGCAACTGTGGGGAGCAATGTCGTTCGTTAAACTTATTTGACTCGGTTGTAGGGGAGACGGGCCAAAATTTTCGCCATGCCGCAGAAGCCCGTAAAGCCCGCAAACATCAACCCAGAGCCGACAAATCCGGTGAGGAGCAAAAACCAAGGGGAGACAAACGCACTTAGTAATGTACCGACGAGGACTAGACCCCCGGCGACAATTTGCACCTGGCGCATCATCGGTAAAGGCGCTTTTTTATCTTCGTTGTAGGGCAAGTTAGCGCCCTTCCAGGCCGTAAATCCGCCGTCAAAATGGGCCACTTGGTAATAGCCTGCCGCAAAAAATAGTTCTGCCGCCCGTCGGGAGCGATTGCCGCTTTGACAATAAAGGATCACATTTTTCGTTGTCTGGGGCACGGTGTCTACGGTCAAGCGAGACAGGGGAATATTTTGCGCTCCCGCCACGTGTTCTCTCGCGTATTCAGCTTGTTCGCGCACATCGAAAACGACGGTATTGGGAGAATCGACCTGGACGGCAAACTCGGCGGGTGAAAGTTCAAGTAATTGTTGTTGGGTAGTAGTCATTGCACTAAAAAAAATGGTGATGATTGGGTGTAATCCGAGACGAAAAATGGCTTGCTTGCCAGGGAAAAAGAGTTAAACATTGCCACAGGCTTGGTTTGCGGGCACTGCTTCCATAATCTTTTTCGGGTCGGGGAGGTTGAGGTTATCCATCAGGTGAACAAAGGCTTGGCGATCGCCTTTGAGGCGGGGGTTAAATTGCTTTTCTTCAGCGATGGTCGAAACCATTTGCCCACGATAATCATGGCCCGGATAAACTAAGGTTTCGGGGGGTAAACGAAATAGTTTTTGAATCGAATCGTAGAGGGTGCCCGCGTCACCACTCTGGAAGTCAGTGCGGCCACAGCCCCGGATAAACAAGGCATCCCCCGTGAATAGATGGGTGCCATTTGCTAAAAAAGCCATGTGACTATCGGTGTGTCCGGGGGTGGCGATCGCCTGAATTTCGATGGCACCGACCTTGAGCACGTCCCCATCGGCAACGGAACGATCCGCACAGGCGACTTCTGCCCCCTGGGGAACAATCCCCAAACAGTTCGTTTTTTCCCGGAGTCGACTCGTCCCCGTCACATGGTCAGCATGGACATGGGTTTCGAGACAATACTTTAACGTCAGACCCAGTTCTTGCAGAAGCTTAAGATCCCGCTCCACTTGCTCAATCACGGGGTCGATCAAGGCCGCCTCACCACTTTCAGGATCAGCCACAAGATAGGTGTAGGTATAGGTTTCGTAGTCAAAAAGTTGGCGAAAGAGCATGGTTCACAAAGACAGCAGCTGAGTGACTAAGCTGGTCGTTAAACATAAGTATATCACTAAAAAGTAATTTATCAATAGAAAATTTTAGGCTTTTTTTAGGTTTCTGGGGGAAATTTCCCCTCGCTTCCCCCGTTTAAATGCCTATACTCATGGTGACGGGGCCAGTCCACCAAAAATTCAAATTCTGCCCATCATTTGACTATTACCCCGCAAATCAAGGGTGTAGGCGTGGAGTTTGTTACATTCAGAAGCGCCATTCCGCCCTATGGTAGACCTAGGCAAAAATTCTGGAAATTTTTGTAAAAAAGGGGTTCTTTTCCTGTTTGATCTTGGGGTGTTCTTTTTTTAACAACCCTAAGCAATGCTCCCCCTGGGGTGACTCTGCTGTTCAACGATGCACCACTATGCTGATCAACCCATTTCGTCGTCCTTTCCGCAAAAACCTCCGGGCCTATCCACGACCAATGGCAGTCACTAAAAATCACCCACAACATCGCCTCAACCATTGGCTCAAATGGATGATGCCGGGCCTCTCGGTCAAGCGATGGCTCTTGATGAGTGCTTTGGGGGTTCTATTTACGGCGTTGGGGTTGGCGATTTGGCTGAATTTAACCCCTGTTTCCCGGCTGTTGGCCTTGATGGGCGCACTCCTGCAATGGTTGACGGCGGTGGTTCCGAGTAATATTTCTGGGCCAGTGGCGATCGCCGCTGGTTTGAGTCTGATTTTCTGGGGCCAAAATCGCACCTTTGGGGCAATTACCACGGTGCTAAATCCCGATGGGGACGAAGAACTAGTTGATATGCTCCACAACCACCGGCGCTTAAATAAGGGGCCGAAAATTGTTGCCATTGGTGGTGGGACGGGTCTCTCTACCCTGCTGCGGGGCCTCAAGAAATACAGCAGCAACATTACCGCCGTGGTGACTGTGGCCGACGATGGCGGATCTTCGGGACGACTGCGCCGAGAAATCGGTGTGCTGCCGCCGGGGGATATCCGTAACTGTCTCTCGGCCTTTGCGGACGAAGAAAGACTCCTCACGGAATTATTTCAATATCGCTTTAAGGCGGGCGATGGGTTAGTGGGCCATAGTTTTGGCAATTTATTTCTCACGGCCATGAGCGAAATTACCGGGGATCTCGAACAGGCGGTGCTGGCCAGTTCTAAGGTTTTGGCGATTCGCGGTCGGGTTTTGCCAGCGACCCTCAGTGATGTGAAGCTTTGGGCGAGGATGGCCGACGGTCGGGTCATTGAGGGGGAATCTAATATCCCAGAGGCTGGGGGACACATTATGGAACTGGGTTGTTGGCCCGAAAATCCGCCAGCCCTCCCCGCAGCAGTCAAGGCCATTGAGGAAGCTGACTTTATTATCATGGGGCCGGGGAGCCTCTATACCAGCGTGATCCCCAATTTGTTAGTCCCGGAAATTCGCGAGGCGATCGCCCGTAGTGGTGCCCCCCGGATTTATGTCTGCAATATCATGACCCAACCGGGAGAAACCGATGGTTATACCGTCGCTGACCACATCAAGGCCATTGACCGCGCCTGTGGCAAAAAACTCTTTGATGCTGTCCTTGTCCACCAGCGATCGCCGTCGGAAGCGGCCCTCCGTAAATATGCCCTCGAACGTTCCCATCCTGTATTTCTCGACCGCGAAGAGGTGGGGCGACTAAGGCGACGGGTGGTGATTGCCAACATCATGGACGAAGACCCAGACACAGGCTATGTCCGCCACAACCACGAACGTCTAGCGGGGATGTTGGTACGTTGGTTTAGCCGCGCTGCCGAAGTCCAAACTAAAATGGCCCATCCCCCCACCAAATAGATCCTTCCCTGGGGAAGGTGGCCGCTAGGCCGGAGGGTGTTCTCCCCTGGAGAGGAGCTAGAGGGGTGGCCCCTGGAGCTAACACTCCCCTAACCCCTCTCAAGAGGGGAACAGTTGGCCGGTGAGCTAGCAAGCCCCATGAATTTCTCCCATAGAGGGGAGCTAGAGGGGTGATGTTCTACCCCGAAACCCTCGATGTCACAATGCGATCGCGCCCTTCATGTTTCGCCTGATATAAAGCCTTGTCGGCCTGAAAAATGAAGTGCCCCATATCCGCCTGGGGTTGGGGTTGGGCCACATGGAGACCGATGCTGATCGTAATAAATTCACTAATCGGTGACTTTGGGTGGGGAATCTTGGCCTTGGCGATCGCCTTGATCAGTTCCTGGGCAATGTTTTTCGCGCTCGCAAAATCGACATTGGTCAATAGCAGCACAAATTCTTCCCCTCCATAGCGGGCCGCCAAGTCCGTTGGGCGACGGGCCATCAAATTTACCCAAGAGGAAACCTGTTGAATACATTTATCCCCTTTTTGGTGCCCATAGTGATCGTTGTAGTTTTTAAAAAAATCAATGTCGATCATCATTAGGGCTAAGGGGTACTGATATCGCACCGCCCGCTGCCACTCTTTTGTTAGGGTGAGGTCAAACATGCGGCGATTAGCAATGCCCGTCAGCCCATCCAAGTGGGAAAGTTCCTCAAGTTCCTGATTTAACATCAAAATTTTCTGCTGGGCCTGTTTTAACGCTTCGACCTGGGCCTGCAAACGGATCGCAAACCACACGGCGATCGCCAATACCAAAGACAAAGAACTGCCCAAGATTAAGATTCCCCAGGCCACCGGGTGCTCAAATAAACTCTGGCTGGTGTCCTCGGCCACTAGCAATCTCTTGGAAAAAAAAGCCTGCCACAGGGCGATCGTCAAAGTTAGTCCCAGCCATAACAATGCCAGAGGAAAGAAAAAATTTGATACCCGACGGTGAATTTGTAAACTCAACTGCCGCGCCTGGAGAATGACGATCAGACCCACCACGATAAAACCACTGGAGGTATGAACCGCCATTTGCGTCAGCTTCCCCCAACCGTAGGTCGTCTCAATATTCGCAAGATAGCCCAAACACGCCACCGTCCCCAATCCCATCACCGACGCCCCCAAAAAACTTCCCCCCAGCAAATTTCTTTTTGTTGCGGCTGCGTAATCAAAAACAACCCAATGCTGGTCAGGAAAAAACAGAGGGCGGTATTCGGGGCCATTCGTCCTGGATGGGAGGTCGCCACAACAATGTAATGGCGCATGAAAAGTTCATCCAGGGGGAGGTTTAGGCCAAAGATATATTCAGCTAGGGTCAATCCCCCCAAGAGACCGATGAGGATCGCTAGGGCGATCGCCACTCTTTTCATCGGCCCCAAGGCAAACATAGCCAGCCCCACCAACACAAACCCCAGGGCCGTATTAAACTGCATCGGCACAAAACTAGGATGAAGCTGAATGATTTCTGGCAGGCGCAAATACCAACCCAAGATCACAGCAATCCCTAGGGTACAGACCGAGGCAGCACCAAGATAAATCAGGGCTTGGGAAAAGGGAAAACGTTTCATCAGCAGCCTGGAGTTCCACGGGCTGGGGGAGGAAAATATCGCAGTCTAATTTTGCCCGCTATTTCTATTTTGTCCTGTTGGCTCGTAAAAACTAGCAGGGGACGGTGACAAATTTGGTGAGGATCTTCCCTTTTGCCCCTAGTTGAGGCGTTAGATTGCCCCTAGGGCATCGTAGATCGCCCAGATCCCCATGGCCCGCAGGTAGTGACAGGCGCGGAAAGTACCATTGGCCGTAATCGCTTCGGGGGTGCGGAACTGTAACCCATTGTCATAAACCTGCTTCACCACGGCTTCCACCATCCGCAGGGCTTCGGTTTGCATCCCATTACGAATCATCAGGGCGGCAATGCCAAAGTTAATCCCTGTCCACACTTCGAGGGGATGGGTATCATTTTCCTTTTCGGGGGTGCCGTCGGGGTTGAGGCCATTGGCCGCACCAAATTGACCGCCATGGAATTTTTCACAACAAGCAGTGTAAATGGTAGCTAGGGTTGTGGCAGTGCGATCGCCGGGGTTCACATCGGGGAGATTGAGTAGTTGGGCGTAATATTGACCGCACAGTTGATCGGCCATCACCACGCGGGAATTACTCCCCGTATCCAGGGTGTAGTAGCTGCCGTTCCAGAGGGTGTCTTGGTAGCGGGGCCGGGCCTGGTCGAGCCAGGTTTGGTAGGTGGCGATCGCCTGCTCAAATTCTGCTGCGGAGACTTGATTTTGGTGTTCTTCAAAGTGACTGGGACTTTGTTGGAGGATTTTTGCCATGGCGATCGCCGCTTCGAGGGCCGCGATCCACAGCCCCCCACAGTAGGCACTGATGCCCTTAAGCTTCCAGTCATCAAAGGTTTGATCCGGTGCGCCCCCATTTTCGGGAATGCCATCGCCGTCTAGATCAAAGATCTTCAGGTAATCAAGGGCTGTGACGACACTTCCCCAACAGCTCCAGAGAAATTCCGTGTCCTCGGCCCCGGTCATCACAAAATCCCGGTACACTTGCAGGACAAAATCTGACCCCAAATCTTTCCAGAGGTTGCAATCCTGGTAAGCGGTGTAATTGGTGGCTTCCCAAGGATGTTCGTTCGGTGCCCCCAGATCATGGGGCGTTGCCCCAGCGACTTTGCGGGTGGCCATGGTCTTGTTGTAGCCGATCATCCGTTGGGTATCGTCACTGGTGGGAATCGCCCGGGCAAAGGCTTCTAGCACCGCTTTATCCAGTCGCGGCCAGAGCATCGTCAAACCAAAAGAACCATACATCCGCACATCGAGGCTTTCGTACCAGCAATAGTCGAGGCATTCTAAAACCCCAAACTGACCGACGGGATCATTTTCCGTGGCCGCCGTCCAGAGGCTTCCTCCCTGGGTCAATAGGTACAACTCATTAAACAATGCCATTTTTAGCCAATCCGACAGATCGTCTCGCCCTAGGATCGGTTGTTGCCAAGCAGCGATCCGTTCCTTCCAGAGATCGCTATGTTTCATCGCCGTGCGGATCATCGTCCAGACATTATTCCCACTCCGGCCAAAAAAGTCTGTGTAGCGGCGGAAATAGGTGATATCCGGCGCAAATTCCATCACAGGCAAATCCCAGGCGAGAAAGAAGGGGATTTTCTTCGTTTTGCCGGGTCGGAGGGTAAAGCGTACGGCGATCGCCCCGGCAATTTGTTCCCCAGGCGCAGCCGGTGTTTCATCTTCAATGTCTGGCAGAGAGCCATTCCCGGCAAAATAATCCCACACATCGCGGCCATCCCCCACCGGGTTCCAACGGTTGTGATAAAAGACTTCCAAAGTCGGATTCGTCACCGTCGCAAAACACAGTTGGCCTTCCCCTTCGCTGAGATCCGCATGGGGCCGCACCCGATTCAGCAGGCAGCCGACCCGGTAGCGGTCTTGCACCCATTGGTTTAAATTGCCAGTGCTATCGCCCCAACGGGATTGGTATTCGTACACCGGGGAGCCGTCATCCCGCAGCACCACCTCCGGCGTTTTTTGGGCTTTGGTAAACCACCCCACCATGTTTTGCCAAGTCATCATAATACTGACGGTGATCGGCTTATCGGTGGGGTTGTAGGCCGTCCATTCAAACACGGCAACGGGATAACTGGTTTCTTGGTAATTCTGGGCAATAATCGGCGAAAACTGCTCACAAGTCAGCTCTGCGGCGAAAACCCCTTGATATTCGTACCAACTGCGCGGGTATAAGGCGGCATAGGTGCCTTTTTCGGCGGGATACCATTGCCAACTGCCCAAGGTGCCATCCTCAGGGGCGACGGTACTCATGGCGTAGGCTTGGGCTGCTTCTCCCTCCGGCTGTTCAAAGACACTAAATTGACAAGCACCAGCATTGCGAAAGGTGTGTTCCCCCGCATCTAAATGCCACAGATTAAAATCTCCCCGGGGCGATCGCCCGATGCAGCCCGCCCCAAACCCACCGAGGGGCATCCCATGCCAGGGGCCATCGTCTAAATTACTGCCATAGCGGACGGTGTAGGGGTGATCCCATCCCAAACCAAGGGGACGTTTCCAGGCACAATCGGGGATGACAGGGGGTTCCGCAAACAGACTCATAGGGACGGGCTGATCTCATGATTAAATACAGCTCTCAGTCTATCGCCTTTACTCCCTCCCCGAACTATCCTCCCTAGAGGGAGGTGGCCGGAAGGCCGGAGGGTGTCTTCTCCCTAGAGGGAGGTGGCCGCAGGCCGGAGGGTATTCTCTCCTCATAGGGGAGTTAGAGGGGTGCCTCTAGAGCGGTCTACATGGGTAAAGAACGAAGCCGAACTTTTTCATCATCAACCGATATGGCAACTCCTTGTCGCAATTCTGTAGAACATTGTTCTAAAACGAATGCTAAACGGTCTTCAATGACCTCACGGCTGGCGTTCCCTAAGCGAAAAATGACGACACTCGGCAGCTTCGCCTTTGACAGTGCTAATAAAGTCCCAAAGTCGAGATCAACGGTCAAGATAATGCGATTTTCCTGACGGGCTTTTTCTAAAATTTGTGCATCGGTAAGTTTTTCTAAACCTTGTTCTAGGAGATGAATGGCATCATGGCCTTGGTTGCGTAGCCAGCGCACTGTCTTGGGCGAAATTCCCATGTCTGCCAAAAATTTCATGAGGCCTTGGGTTGCCCTAGAGGAATAATTTTGTCCTCACTTAGCCAGGCCGCATAGAGCATCGCCTGCTGAATATCTTCTGGTTCTAGGTAAGGATAATCATCAATAATCTCGGCTGAACTTTTGCCATTTGCTAACAGGTTTAGAATCAGGGAAACCGGTATGCGCATTCCCCGGATGCAAGCTTTACCACCCATGATATTTGGATCAAAAGTAATTCGATTAAGTGCCTGTAGCATTTGTGACCTGACTCGACGAGGGCGATAGGACTTATCCATTGTTATTTTAGCCAATCCCCTAGACCATTCTCTCTAGAGGGAAGTGGCCAGAGGGTATTCTCCCCTGGAGGGGAGTCTCTCAAAAGTCCAAGGTTTTTGGCTAAATTGATATTACCCAAGGAAAAAAGCCAAGGAGGAGAGGTTAAATGCTGACACAACTACGGATTCGCTCCCATTAGTGAGTGACATTGAACAAAATAAGGGATTTTCACGTCAGGGAAGAATAAACGTTTTCTATGACATTCGAGGGGAGATGGTAAAGATGTTTCAATTCAAACGAACGTTATCGGTAGGGGCGATCGCCACTAGCTTAACCATGATCACCGGGGGAGTTTGGGCAGCAGAAAAACCCACGATCCAAATTGCGATTTTGCTGGATTCTAGCAATAGTATGGATGGCCTCATTGACCAGACCCGCCGCCAGTTGTGGACGGTGGTCAACGCCCTAACAGATGTACGCAAAGATGGTGAGATCCCCGACCTAGAGGTGGCCCTGTACCACTATGGCAATGATTCTTTACCCCCCGACGAAGGCTTTAACCGTCAACTGACAGATTTCACGACGGAACTGGACGGGGTTTCAGAAGCATTATTTACGATCCGCACCAATGGCGGCCAGGAATATAGCGGCTGGGTGATCCAAGATGCCATCAACCAACTCAATTGGGATAGCGACCCCGAAGACTTCCGGACAATTTTTATTGCGGGGAATGAACCCTTTGATCAGGGGAGTGTGAACTGGGCCGAGGCGGTGAATCTCGCCAAAAATCAAGATGTGCTGGTCAATACGATCTACTGCGGCAATGCCGAAAGTCGCGAGCGGGATCTGTGGGCTGCTGGGGCCGAGTTGGGGGATGGGGCCAATTTTAATATCGACCAAAATCGCGCTGTGGTGATTCAACCCTCTCCCTATGACGCTGAAATTCGTCGCCTAAACGATGAACTAAACCAAACTTATTTGCCCTACGGCAGTCTAGGTGAGCAGGGCTTAGAGCGACAATTGGTACAGGATGCGAACGCTGGGGCCGCCATTGTGACGCGGGGAATCTCGAAAAGCTCTGCCTACTACCGCAACAGTTCTTGGGATCTTGTCGATGCGATCGCCGAAGCAGAAGTAAGCCTTGAAACCCTCGCAGAAACGGCCCTCCCAGAGGAATTGCAGGGTCTTAGTCTGGCAGAACAAGAAGCCTACATCGCTAATACCCAAGCAGAACGCGAACAAATTCAGGCCCAAATTCGTGACCTGACGGCCCAACGGGAAGCTTATCTCAGCAGTTTGCCCACCGATGAAGACGCCAAAGATACCCTAGACTACGTGATGATCCAAGCGCTGCGGAGTCAACTGGCGCGCAAGGGGTTTGTCTTGCCCCGCTAGGGCTATGGGAGCAAATTAATCATCCTCCAGCAATTTTGTGGGCAGCGAACCTAGGCTGACCCATTAAAAAATCTCGCTATTTTTTAGATCGGCCACATTGGTCATCTTGGCCGATTCGCCACAGGTGCGGGGGGTTGGAAACAGCTTGCCGGGATTCGCTAATCCCTTTGGATTAAAGGCTTCTCGCACATAGCCCATGGTTTCGAGATCGGCCTCGTTGAACATATCCGGCAT
>NZ_CAWLTV010000050.1:0-26995 GCF_963864045.1 Picosynechococcus sp. NKBG042902
TGCTGAGATTAGATCCCCCTAGCCCCCTTACAAAAGGGGGAATATTTGTCTTGTCGTTTTTAGCTTAAGGATAAAATTCACTTAGGGGGATGAAAAGATAGGAAGATCTCACCCTTCCAAACAAACAGCCGCAATTGACAGCACTTTTTTACCCCGCTGAGATTAGATCCCCCCTGGCCCCCTTACGAAGGGGGGAATAATTGTCTTGGGGATACAAAATTTATTGAAATCGTTTTTTTGTGCAACGATCTAAAAAATCTCTCTCCACAACAAAAATCTAAAACGCTACACCCATGACCCTAGTCAATGCAAAATATCACCTTCCCTATAACCCCGATCTCATCGCCAGAGCCAAACAACTGCGTCAAAATATGACGCCAGCAGAGAAAAAACTTTGGTTTGGCTTCTTAAAAAATTTCAAATATAGAATCTATCGTCAACGCCCAATCGATTATTTCATCGTAGATTTTTATTGCCCCAAACTAAATTTAGTGATCGAAGTAGATGGAGACAGCCATTACACACCCCAAGGTCAAAAATATGATCAAGAAAGAACCGAAAAACTCAAAGGCTATGGTCTAAAAGTGATTCGTTTCAGTAACCAAGCAGTCCTGAACAATTTCACAGGAGTCTGTGAAGCCCTAAATCAAACAACTACAGCGATAGATTTAATCACTTAAATTCCCCCCAAGAGGATGAAAACCTCTGGCTCCCCCCTTTACCAAGGGGGTTGGGGGGATCCCACCCTTTAGCTACTTACACAAAAGACCCAAGAGAACGGCTTTCTCCAGCTGCAGACTCCGCCAACCCCTGTTGGATAGCAGCCAAAGCATCTTGATTTTTATAGAGCCAAGCTTCCCGTTCAGGAATCGTGACCACAGGCTCCAAAAGGATTTCACCCAGGTCGTTACTGAGAACACGGTAGCTTTTCGCTTTGGCACTTGCCCCAAGAGTAATGCGACCGCGACTATCGGGTTGAATAATTTCTTTAATCACTTTAAAGTCTGCTTTTGCCATGGTGATGACCCGCCATAAATAATGGGTAATACCCTACTTCCCACCGCTTCATTGTAACGCCATCTCTGGGCACAATTAACGGCACTTCTTGTTCCCGCTCCCCCTGGCCCCTTTAAAAAAAGGAGGGAATGTTGTTTTCAGTTTAAAGATAAAGTTCACTTAGGGGGACGAAAACCTATGGCTCCCCCCTTGAGAAAGGGGGTTGGGGGGATCCTTACCCTTCCAAAAAAACAGCCACAATTAACAGCACTCTTTTACCCCACTGAGAGTAGATCCCCCCTGGCTCCCCTTACAAAAAAGAGAAGAGTACCTGTTAAGGCTTTTTCTTTTCTGGTGGTTTCTTCTAGGAGCGACGGGTCATGGTGATGTACCTTTCTGGGAACCAAGCCGATGAACTAAAATTATTGTTTTCGGGTAAGCTCGCGCCCGTTAAATCTGCATATTCTAAACTGAGATTATTGCTCTTGATGTTGAGCAAATTAGCATCACTAAAATCAGCCCAATTACAGTTGGCTTGATTGAGGTTTGCTCCCTGTAAATTGCTTTCCCGGAAGTCAGCATTGGTCAAATTACAGTTCTCCAAATTAGCAGAAGCGGCATTTAACCCCGCACAGTAGGTATGGGTGAGGTTGGCCCCACGTAAATCAGCCTGGGATAGATTGGCCCCTTCTAGTACAGCATTTTCGAGGGAACTGTAACTGAGGTTTGCATGGCTGAGAACAGCCCCCGTTAGATCCGCACGGGGAAGATCGGCCCCCTCCAAGTTGGCATTTTGCAACTTGATTTCACGGAGGAGAGCCCCCTTAAACTCAGATCCGCGTAGGTTCGCCCCGTAGGCATTGAGGTTTTCCCCCTGGATCTGCGAAAAATTAGCGGCGATCGCCGTCGCTTCAGCTAAGTTGGCATGGTTAAGTTGAGCTTTGCTCAAAATCGCCTTGGAAAGTTGGGTATTGCTGAGGTTAGCATCATTGAGATTACAGTTTGCCAGATTCGCCCCTTCAAGTTTCGCATGGCTGAAATTGACATAATTGAGATTACAATTTGCCAGATTTGCCCCGTCGAGCTTCGCATGGCGCAAGACCGCCGCCTCAAAATCGAGGCCCGCTAAATTCATACCCTGTAATAACGCTCCGGTTAACTCAGCCCCCGCCAGACTTAGGTTGTCTCCCCAGAGGCGGGATGTCCGAAAATCAGCCTGGTAAAAAGTAAATCCCCGGAGCTCATGTTGACTAAAATCCACATTCAAAAAAACGACCCTCGTGAAATCCCGTCGCCCTGCCTTGACCGCCGCTTGGAATTCACGATTGGTTAATTTTTCTTTGCAAAAGGAAGGTCGATATTGCGCCGTCCGCCGCCAAAAGATCAGATTATCAACACCCCGCAATAGCGATCGCCAAAACCATGCCATGACATTCACTCCTATAAATAATCTGTTGGCTGATCCAAATAATCCGGCAATTCCCGCTGGTGGGGAACTTTTTGCCAAAGCGCTTCGATGAGACGATTTTGTAGATTACTGAACAGGTTGGGTAAATAGTTAATGTAGCGGTAGATGCGATCAAGGCTCGCCTGGGGCCGTAAAGCAGTACGAAACTCCTGTTGGATCGCGTCGTAGGTCGCCTTTTTTTGCAGATACTTCACACAGTAGGATAGGCCATCGTAATAGTAATCGGTCGTTGCATAATCAAAGCTACCCAGAGCATTCAGTGCTGCACGATATTTATCAACGAGCTTCCGGATCAAGTTTACGTCCTGCTGGATCTGGCGGATGGGTTCAGCAAGGGCCTGTTGGGGGGTCTGGTCTCCTAGGTTATTGCTCGCTATCCCTTGATTTCGGGGAAAAATTTGTTCTAAATTGTGGCGTAATTCCCGGCATTGTTGCGCTAAATGTCCGGCGACCATCTTCAATTCTTGTTCATGCCGCTCGACCACAGGGGCCATCAATAACGTTCCATCTTCCCATCGCTCTTGCTCCTCGATGAGGGCTTCTACTTCTGGAGCAAGATAGCTCTCTCCGGTCTGTTCAATATAGTCCAGTAGCTCTGGCGTTAGCTTTGTATCTGGATCCGGCGGAGTGCGATCATTGGGCATGGCCTAATCAGCCCCAACTCAGGGGGCAACGGGACTACTTTATCTAATCTAAACGACGACGGAGGGTATGGATTGCTCTCTGGAGCTGTGCTTGCTTTTTCGGGTCGAAGCTTGCTTGAACCTCAGCTGTCTTAGAAAAAGTATAGGTCAAATAGCAGGCTACCAAACTGAAAACAATCGAAATCACCATCATCAACATTGGAAAGGCAAGGCGGCTGATTTGCAAATTTAGGAGGTCGGAAAGGAACAACTCCGTGGCGATCGCCGCACCATCCGCAGGGGACTTCAGTTCATAATTTGCCTCAAAAGCGCTAGTAAAGTGTTCGGGCATCTCTGCTTCCAAGAACTGGACATCATTACCAAACTCAGCACGCTGCACGAGGGATTCGTCAAGCTTAGCACTGGCTTCATCATAAGCTTGAGACGCTTCTGTTTCTAAACGTTCTAGTTTCCGCACAAAGGGAAGATTTTCAATTTCTACATTTGTCCAGTCTTGGTTGCGATCTTCATAATCTCCATACAGACGCACTTCCCAACGCTGCCATTCGTCAATTTCGCGGGACTTGTCGTCTCCATATTGCTCAACAATACGCTGCTGTACCGCCTTTCCTTCAGCAATCTCAGCCTCTAGTTCAGCGAATTTGTCTGCATCGGGCTTTAGGACCTCTAGGCGATCGCGCTGGGCGTCAATGATTTGTGCTGCCTTTGTCTGTTGTACCTCGGGCTTATTCGTAAACATCACAAAACCAGGGCCGGTGAAGGCAGTAAGACTCAAATTGAGGGCCAAAAATCCCAACGAGCCACCCCAAGACCAAGCCTGTTTCCCATGGCCATTCTTCGCCGCAATCGTCCCAAGCTTATTAGACCCGGCATTAAGCAGCCCTAAAAACAACACCGTCGCAGGTAGAGACAGCCCACCCAAGCCCCCCAAGGCAATCTGAATAAAGGGCGCGATGCCAATGGTATTAACCAGAGTAGAAGCAGTCACGATCGCGGCTGTATTCTCCGCATTTTTCTTCAGCTCTTTAGTCACGCGGGCAGTGCCATGCAAGCTATTGGGATTACACCAAATCGCCTGATCGCCGATCCAAACACAAATTTTTCCCGCCTTCGACCAGACAGAATCGGCCGGGCGAGTCGAAACAACATTATTGGCAACTTGGGGCTGTTGGGACTTGGAGGTATCTTGTTGGGGCAGTTTGGACAGTGTCATCGCGGTTGTTCTCCTTTCGCTGTTGTTACCAGATTAAGGAGACATGGAAAAGACGTTTTCCAAAAATAAAGGTTGGGATCAAGCCCCAGCAGTGGGCCACAAACCGCAAATTATGGCAATGGTTAGGGATGACTAGAGTGTTGTTTTCCATAACGCGAAAACCCCTTTTCCGTTAGGCCCTAATATTGAATATTGAATTTAGTAATGCTGCGTCGGTAGAATGCGCAGGAAAGGCAAAAATGACAACGACAAATCTTCTCAAGCTAGAGGAAGACGTGCTGACAATCCAGCTTTCGGCAGCGTCCTATCGCATGAATGATGTGCTCGTCCCAGCCCTCTATCAAGATTTAGCGCGTTTAAAACAAAACGAATTAAGGGGTGGAAAACTTCTGAAGGTAAATGGTAAGCATTCATTACCAATGGCCTATGTTCTGGCCGATGGTGTTGCCCATCTCTATGGGGCGATCGCGATTTTTGAACCCGAACATCAAGGCTATCTTGTGGCGATTTCCCATGACCCAGATTATCCAGTCGGAGCTTATGTGTAATGGCAAAACGTATCAGTCTCAGCTGCGCGCAAGACACTCTACAGGTCAAGATCGCCCCAGATCAAACAAAGTCTGATCTCCTTCAAGGAGCTTATGCAGAATTAAAACGCCTCGACGCGCTCAATCAACTGCCCGGCGGACTCCTCCTCAGGATTGATGGACCTTGTCCCTTGGTTGTCGGCTATGCGATCGCCGCCTGGGTCTCACCCCGCTATCAAGTGGTGGCGGTGCATGATCCCAGACTTGGTGGGTATATTGTGGTCAAAACAGACAGCCAAAATCCCAACAATCCCCCGTTGGGTACCGTTGTCCCCCTAACCCAAGGCAGCCCCAAGCAAACAATTAAAATTGTCCTCTGTGGCCCACCCCATAGCGGTAAATCATGCTTGCAATATGCCCTAAAGCAACAGCTCATGGCCGCCTATGATCAGCAGGGGAGTCCTTATCCATGGGTGTTTGATGTTACCCCCGACGGGGAAGGTAGTTGGTTTCAGGGAACCATGCAGCAGGCTCCAGCATTCGCCAAGGCCCTCAAGCAACAATATCGGGGGCCTTTTACAGACGGGTTTGTGCAAGGGATGGCCACGTCAGTAGCAAATTTAACTCTACCCCTCACCCTCATTGACTTGGGCGGAAAATTGTCTGACGCAAATTTGGCGATCGCCAGTGGTGCCACCCACGCAATCATTCTCTGGCGCGATCACAAATCAGCCCCAGAACAAGAACATCCCTTCTATCAACCCCTCGGCGCTTGGCGTCAGTTTTGTCAAAATGCAGCATTGGAGGTGATCGCCGAGCTCAAAAGTCACCGAGAAGCACAGACCGATCAAATTGATGTTGCTCAGCCAATTTTGCGGGGCAATCTGTACGGCTTACAACGGGGCAATGATCTCCGAAGTTCTTTGATTGTGCAAGCTTTGACCCAACAAATTTGCCACCTATGTAAAACGCAATTAGCACCAGAAAATCAATGACACTCATTCTGCCACCCAATGCTTGTGTACTACAGCAACTGGTTCCCAAGGCATCCCTAGCCCAGGTCAGTTCTTTGAATAAGGCGGTGCGACTTTGGGTACTGTTGGATGCAATTTATCGCCGACCCTATGCCCTAAAGCTCCATGATCACGATCAAAGTGAATTGGATTATGAGACTTGGCTCATAACGCAGGGCCTCAGTTTTAAGGAGTGGTATCACTGTGGCCTGAATCATAGAGAGTGGTTGACAGAAGTTTTTCGGGACGCTGTTCCAGAGGCCAAAGATGCTAAATTAATTCCCCTAGAGGCTTGGTTATCACTCCAGCCAGAATTTGACCGAGATGCTTGGATTGCTGATTTTCAAGCCCATACTCACTTACCGCCAGCGGCGATCGCCCAAAGATTAGAGACTAGCTATCCCTATGCCGTTTTCCATGAGAGCCGTCTGCAATTTCTGGACACGGTGAGCAATGGGGCTGAATTTGAACAACACTGTCAGGGTCAAAAACGGGCTTTTTTAATCGCAGCACTGCCAGAGGGCTATAGCATTCGAGTTTATAATCGCAACGGCAAACTACTCGCTGCTGAAAATATTGATGCCAAGCATCACCACCTATTGACAACGCTCAAGACTACTTTCCAGCAAGGGAGAGCGCTGACAGAAGTTGTAAAAATTAGGTTGATTCAGCAAATTGTCGAAGCGTTTGATCTTAAAGAATCCTATCAGCGACTCCTACGCAATGACTTCAAAATGTTATCTGAACTAGGTTTGCTTAAACAAAAAAAAGCTGATCACAGACAACGATTTTTGCCCCTCGCTGATCTCGACAAAATAAAGCAACGGCTGAATTTGCACCAACCTTTGAGGACTGCCGGCCAACAAATCCTCAGTTTGGCGATCGCCACAGAACAATTATCTGACGTAACCCAAAAGTTCCTGACACCGATTCGGGGTATCCAGCGGTTGTTCTTAGATTTGGACTATGTCGTTGATCCAGAAGTGGGTAGCGATCGCGTCGATGCCCTCAAGCTGTTTTTATATAATCTCTGGCATCAAGACAAGGTGTCTCCCCTCATTCAATTCCAATATTCATCCGCCTCCCGTGGCCAAAAACAGATCCTAACCTATCCGATTGCCCTGTACTATTCGCGTCGCGCCTTTTACCTTGCAGCCTACGGGCAAACGCCCCAGGGTAAGATTATCCAGCATTACAATTTTCGGCTAGACCGGATCGAGCAACCGCAACGGATGCCTTGGCCCAAAACAAATTTTCCGTCCACAATTCCACCGGAACTTTGGGATGCCTATTGTCAAAAACAATTACCCAATGAAAAAACGCTCCAAGAGGCCATGGAGCTTGCCTGGGGATTTGATATTGGACTCCCGGCAAAGCCGATGCTACTCCGCTTTGAGCGCCAGTTTCACGATCTCTACATTCACAATAGCGATCGCCATCTCTCCTTTAGACAAGTCTCTCCCAAAAATCTCATCGAAACCTTAGAAAATACCTATCGCGACCTAGACGATCCCACTCAACTTTCAGTAGAAAATCAGCAGCTTATTCAAGAACGCACCACAACATATCCCCAAGATGCCTATTACCTCGCAATTTTTCGGGTAATCGAAAATAACATTGTGATGCGTTTGCGAGCCTGGGGGCCAAAGGTAGAGGTGATTTATCCACCGGAACTCCGAAAACGACTTCAAGAAGATATCCAATCAACCCTAACAATGTATGAGTGAAATACCCGACCCTTTGACTCAACGCTCCTCATCCTGACACTCGCCTGCGACAGAGTGCGAGATCTCCCCACAAAAAGCTAAGCACCGTGGGCTTCTATTTTTTCTTGGTAACGGATCGTTGCTTGTTTTAGGGCTGCATTTGGCTCCAGTGGCTGTGACAGTTTCTCTATCAAGGCTTCACTGTCTTCCAAGGTTAATTTCAAAATGTTATGGCGTTCAATTACTTCATAGGCCACGGCTTGGACACTGGTCACGACAAAATCAGTCTGCGATCGCCCTTCGAGATCAGCCGCTTTCTACATGAGTGCCTTTACTTCTCGACTGAGGCAGGCCTCTAGATGGGCGAGATTCTTAGTTTTAGGGGCTGGTTTCATGGAGATACGAAGGAGTGGCAATTGACCATACTCCAATATATATCCAGCAATTTGCCGTACATCTATGAATGCCCGCACTATCGAAATAGCACTAAACTCCCTGACAGATACAGCTACTCCAGTAAGTCTACAGAAGGATTTTGACCGATATCTCTCCCTTATAGATCCATCTCCTAGCGTCGAGCTAATTTTCTCTATCTTACGAGTCCGGTTTCAACTACCAAGGCAGCTAAGCCATCATTGGTTTGGCTCTATCAGGGGAGTTTGTGAAGTTTTATTAAATTATTACCACTTCAATGCTCTTAAAAAGACGGTGCCATAACCCACGGCTTTCCGTCACAGTGACGTAGCAACGCCAGATCAGCTGATATAGATCTCCCCTAAGGGGCTTTCCCTTTCCTGGAGAAGATCCTGTAGAATTAGAGAAATTTAAAAAAGACGAGGGTCAGCGGAAAAGCCCAAAAGCTGCACTTCCACCGACCCATCGAAAAACTTTTGCCGGGTTTTCGATGGGTATATTCTAGCAGCTTTTTCGCTGATTCTCCAACCCCCCCCATCTGGAGATAAAAAAATGACTGCCTTTGCCATGATTACCGCCGATAGTGACTGCCTCCTCAACCAAGTTAGTCGCTGCGCCGCCACCCTCTACAACTGGCTTCTACGCAAACGTCCCGCCGGTACAACCTTTGAAGTAGACCTCGATACTTTCCGCCACTGGACTGGCAAATTCCGCAAGAAACCCTACTGTTCTAAGTGGATCCGTCAGGCCGTGACCGAACTCACAAACATTGGTCTCGTCGATATTCAGCGCCAGTACAACAGCAAAATCTACAAACTCGCCGCTTATCGTCCCGGGAATAAAACTTCCCAAATCGAGAACAAAACTTCCCAGTTTGGGAATAAAACTTCCCAAAAACGCGCCTCAAACCCTGATGCTGCCGTACCTTCTTATATAGATACTAAAGATTTAACAGATCAGGCTTGTTCTGCTGTTCAATTAAAATTTTCTTTTTTAGATCCTCAGGTTACTGATGTACTGGAACAGAAAACTCAGTCTAGCCAAGGGAAAAATGTTAAAAACCATGAAGCTGGAAATGCAGTAACTGATGAAACCCACAAATTAGACCAAGAGCAAGAAAAGCCGCCGGGCCAAAGTGTAGAATCAACAAGAAATATCGATGGGGATGATGGTGGGCTGATATCTGGGGAACAAGTAGTGAATCCACAGGAAGTGGCTGAAACCATGACTGGGGACAAGACTGGGGCTGTTGGATTTGCTAGGGAATTGAGGCAAAAAGAGAAAGAGAAAGATAAGCGAACTCCAGTTCAGGAAGCTAGGGATGGCGCAACCGAGACTATTGAGGAAAAGCAATCGCAGACGGAAGAAGGGGATAAAGCGGATGTGGTGGTGAATTCCCAAGCCAAGGCTCATTTGGAGCGGCTTGATGATCTAGGGATTGTGTTGAATCCTTCTCTGGTGCGGTTAGTGAAAACGACGGCGGCAGAAATTATTGAAGGGGCGATCGCCGCCTATCAGCGGTATCGGCGTGACCACTATGTGAAAAATCCAGCGGGCTTTTTTGTCTATGCAGTCAAGAATGCAGTGGCCAACAATCACACAAGCGAAAGGGCGAATTTCTTCTACTGGTTTGAGGCGATGAAGAAGTTGGGGCGTTTGGGTTACTACGAAGAGGTGGATGGGGATTATCTGGTGCGGGATGGCATTCATCTGGTGTCCTGGCAGGTGCTAGTGGACCGGGGCTGGACTTGTGAGTATTTGCAGAAACGACTGCAGCGCTAACTTGGCTAATACTCTCGGTAAAGTAGAGATTCACAATTGATCTTTAAAATCTGCTTTTCAGATCCCAAACACCAATCACACCACAAAAAACCATGGCGATTACTATTGCACTACCCGATGATCTTGCAGAACAATCCATCGCTCTTGCGCTCCACCTCGACCTTTCCTTGGAAGCTTTGACTGTTATGGCTCTTGAGGAAATCTTGGATAAGCATCGACGCCAGTCTCCGGCAGATTTAGAGTTGGCGCAAAAAATGAAAATTGCCCAATGTGGTATCGAAAAATATCAGCAAGCCTTAATTGAGTTAGCCCGATGAAAAAACCGATTTGGTTAAATGCCGCAGATATTTATGGCATCCATCAAGCAGTGATTGCAGCATCAGGTGGACAGCCCGGTATTTTAGCTGCGGGGTCAATTATGGCAAGTTTGCATAAAGCGAAAAATGTTTTCTACTACTCCCAGAATCGAGATCTTTGTGATTTAGCGGCAGTCTATGCCTATGCCTTTACCAAAAATCATTGTTTTGTCGAAGCAAATGAGCGAGTGGCTTTGATCGTTGTCTATACGTTTTTAGCGATTAATGACGTTGAATTAAATGCGCCACCAGCAGAAGCTGCTAGGCTATTTCGGGAAATATCTATGGGCCAGGCTCCCCAGGTTACAGAAATCGAAAAAATATCTTGCTGGTTAAAACGTCATACCTAGTTCAAAGCCTGGAGATTGGTTGCGCTGGTTGGTTACCCATAACGTTATGGGTAATCGCGCTAATGACTCACTCATGTTCGGAGCCTAGAGCCTCTCAAGCTTGGATGATTCTCCTCTTTTGCCCAGGTCTCGAAAAAATAATTTTGCGACTTTATCCGAATCTGGAATGCCCTTTGCTCTTAGGGATTGAAGCGTTCAAAGTTTTTTATGTCGCACTCAATTCATTTCAGACCCACTCGTTTGGTGGAAACCCTCAGCGTTCCCCTCAGTTTGTTATTGCTGAAATCGGGACAGCCGTCTTGGGCAATGATTCCCCTCTGTATCTATGCCCTTCTATTCACTCCCCAAGGACTACGGGCATTTCAACGGTTAAAACCTCGGTCTAAATTCCTTGCGGCCCTGACTGGGTTAGCGATGCTGGGTTTATGCATCAGTCCTCCGGTAATGGCGATCGAGTATTCGTTCTTACTCCAAGCCACTCAAACCGCGATGGAAACCTGTATTTTCAGTCAAATTGCAGGTTTAGCGGTATTGTCTGGGTTAATTTTTACGGCGATTCGGGGCAGTGTTGTCCTTGGTTTAGCGTTCGTTGCCTTTGAGGCATGGCAGGAAAAACGGAAACAGCAGGATTCTTCAGAGCAGATTAAAACGATTGTCTACGCAATTGTTTCCATTGTCGTGGTGGGGGCAATTGAACCGCTCATCATCGGTAGTGGTTGTGGGGGCTAAACATCATGTCTGTGAAAAATACGAAGGTCAATAAATCGTTTCGTCGTCGCGCCAATTTCTTTATCTTTAGCCCTGAACACATCATCCCGTTTGGCTTGTCGCTGTTTTTTGGCTTTATCGTCGTTGGGGTTTGGTGCCAAGCAAATTTTATCTGGGTGATGGTCTACACCTGTGCGCCTTTCGTCACTTGGCTGATTGTCGCGGGTCAGTCTCCGGCAAGAACAGCGGCAAAATATCAGCAGCCACCCCGTTGGCGTCGCGGTCGGGGACGACATTCGATGTGGCTTCAACGGACTCCCACTCCGGCAGTGAGTCGGCAAGTTTCAATTCAGGAGGAATTACGGTAATGGGTTTAGCAACGGCAATTCAGGCTTTACGGGGTTCTATGCCCACGGATTATTTGCCTGCAATTGAGAATTTTTTAGATCTCGTCAAAATTGTTTGTCTGCGAAAAGGGGGTCATGATGTCTGGGCGATCGCCAATACCCAGGGGGATTTAACTCAGTTTTCCTTCAGTGCCAGTTATCAGTGTATCCATAGCAATGAAGCCCACGAGCCTTCGATGGCGGGTTTACTATCGGTGCTGAAAGGTTTAGCGGAGCAGGAAAAGCTCACTTTTTCGACGCAGGTGAATTCTCATTTTGAGGCTTCCCCAGCGGAGCATTTACCGAATCCAGCGGCACAATTGCTTTGGCTGAACAAGGATCATACCTGCCGCCATCTCGCCCACAGCAAACAACGCAAGCAAATTACCTATCGCATTGATAGCACTTTTACCGTCGATGGGTCAGCAGTGGATTCGGATAATGGGGTCGAAAAATTCTTCTCCAAAGTGATTCGCCGTTGGGAATCGCTATTCACTGATGCAGAATATGAGCGGGAATATGACTCATTACTCACTCTCTTTCAGTCTGCTTATCGGGCGGGGATTGAGTTTGAGAAAACCCTCTATGCCACGCTGAAACTGGATCAAGCGCAACTCTATGATGGCGATCGCCTCTGGGAGATGCTCAATCAAGCGATCGGTGGAAATTCGGCATTACCTTACTATTTATTTGTCGATCTCGATGATCCCCAACCGGAAATTTTAGAGTTCAATCGAGCGGGTGAAAGGCTGACAGGAGAACCCTTGTCATTGTTGTCGCAGCTTTTTACCGACGAGAATTTTCCCCGGACACATCAAGAACATCTCTGGCTCCCCGCACGGCAACAATATTGCGCGATTCTGGGTTTTGAGGATTTGCCCGATGAGTTTACCTCACCGGAACATAAATATCGTTGGCTCTGGGATTGCCTGATTTCCCTAGATCTCAGCGATTATGACCTGATTACCCAATACAGTTATGCCTCGGTGGATGGCGTGCGCAAATCCCTACAAAATTACACCAAACAGCAGCTCCGCACCTCCAACAAGAATGGGCAGGCAGACCAAACGGCGGTGGTTACCTCCGAGGAAGCAATGGAGGCGCAACGGCTGATTCAGCAAGGGGATTATCCGGTTTATGTGGGCGTAGCAATCCTCGTCTATGCCCCTAATTTAGATATTCTCCGCGACAAATTAACCTTGATTCGGAAAGGCTTTAATCGCCCCACTCGTCTGTTTCAGGAGCGGGATTATGTCTGGCGCATTTGGCTGCAAACCTTGCCCATCAAGCTGGAATTGTTGTGGCGTTGTGCGGGTTTTGTGACGGGTGATTATCGGCTTTCCATCAATGCTTCGGCGGCCTTGGGCTTAGTCAACCTCACGGGCATCGTCAATCAGGCGGAGACAGGCACGGAATTTATCAGTATTCAGGGAGGCGTACCGTTTCGCGCCAGTCTGGAGGATGAATTTGGCAGTCCGCGCCACGGGGTCGTCTACGGCAGAACGGCTTCGGGTAAGTCAGTTCTGGTGGGCGATATGCTCGTGGAAGCAGCGTTTACAGGGGCGCAGATTACCTCCATGGATTTGGTCGTACCGTCTGAAACTGAGTCTTTAGAGGAGTCCCAGAAGACTTCCTCTACCTATTCGGCGTTGATTAAATTTCTTGGTGGCACGGAGTTTGATCCTTCCCGTGAAGCCTCCAATATTCTGGAATTGCCGGATTTATCGCACTTTTCGCCCCAAACTCAACTGGAACGGCGGGATGCGTTTGTGGAATCCATTGAGGCAATGTTGCAAGCCTTGGTGCTGGATGGGGTTACTGATTCGGGTTTAGCCACGCAGGTTGAGTTTATTCTCACGACGGCGATCGCCCGTTTTTATCGTGATCCCGAAATTCTTGACCGCATTGCCCAGGCTCAAAAACAGGGAATTCATTCTGCGGCATGGCAAGCCTATCCGACCCTCCAAGATTTCTACGAGCGGATCAATTATTCACTAGTGCAAAACGACGACGAGGGGCAACGGCAGGCGGTTAATTTCATCCGTTCCGCCCTGATGAGTTGGATTGAAGGGGCAATGGGTAAGCAGATCGCCCAACCTTCTAGCGTTGATTTTTTCCGCACACCCTATCTGCAATTTTCCTGCCTCAAACCCAGTTCTGAGAAGAAAGCACGGGTTTTGGGACTGATGATTTGCAATATCGCCCAACGGCGCGCCCTGCAATGTTCCCGCTCTATTTTTTACATCGATGAAGCTTCTATCTGGCTCGAATATGCCGGTCTAGCAAGATATGTCGGTGTGCAAATGGCAACGGCGCGAAAGTCTGGTTTGACGGTTATTTTAACCACCCAAGATCCAGTGATCATCGAAACCAATGCCGCCAGTGCCAAGATCCGCACCAATCTTTCCTTGCGAATTACGGGACGAATCAACGGCGATGACATTGACCATTACCAACGAATCCATCGCACGCCTGAAGCCATCATCAGCGAAAACGTTGCCTTTAAGGCCGACCCCCGTCGCGGCACTTCCCAGTGGCTCGTGGATGGCGATCGCCGCTATACCCACGGACGCTATTTTGCCAGTCCCATTTTGGTGGGTTTATTGGCAAACAACAAAGCACAAGTCATCGCCCGCGATCGCTTCTTTGAACAATACCCCAACCCCCTCGAAGCCGCTGCCCGCTGGGGCGCACATTTTCAAACTTGTATGCAACAGGGCAAACCCTTAGAGGATTTTTAACCATGAACAATCACACAAAAAAACTACTGATTATCATTCCTATTTCCACAGGTATTATCTTGATGTCCACTGCCAAAAGCGAAGCCTCTATTTTGGACATTCTTAAAAACACTTGGAACCAAACCACTCAAATTATTTCTGGTGCCTTTGAAACCTATGTCGGCAGCCATGTTGAAGACTTCCTTCAAGTCTATGTCCCCCAAGGGATCGAGGCAATCGTAGGCGCATTAGGCTTGCCAGATCCCAGCGGTATTTTTGCAGAGATTCGTGACCAAGCCACCCTCAATCAAACTGATATTAACGACATTGCAGAAGGCATTTTAAGACAAGCCGAAGTCGCTGCCGGTACTTCTAGTACCCTTGGAGAAATTGTTTTTTCTGCCGAAGGCCAACAAAACACCGAACAATTGGCGGAAACTGCCACACAAATTTCCAGCTCATCGGGCGAACTGGCAGAGCAATGTCAAAGTCTGAATATCACTCAGGAAGTGATGAAATGTATGACGCTACAGATGGCCAATGAAACCCAGCTTTCCCGCATTCAGATCGAGCAGAATCAGCAAATTCTTCAACAGCTTGCTACAAATAACATCGCTCAAGCTAATGTTGTCAAAACCCTGACTCGCGATGAACGCACTAAGCAAGCAGCACAGGATCAGGCTGCCAATCAGATTCTCCGTGAGGTGCAATTTAATAATGCACTAGTTGATGATCTTTAAGCTAGTTTATTTTCTTGAATAAAAAAGGAACAAGTTTCAAATTGGGCTTGTTCCTTTTTTATTCACTCGGCGATTCTTAGCTCTTTAGGACAATTAGCAAAATAGATCAATATTCATTAAACGGCTATATTTTCTAAGTTTAAGGCAACAACTTCTTTATGAAGCTGTTCACCAATTTTATCTTCTGTAATGTCTAGATCATAATCCATTTGCAAACCCAACCAAAAACGAGATGACATATTAAAATAAAGGGCTAAGCGTAGGGCTGTATCTGCGGTAATACGTCGTTTTCCCTGCACAATTTCATTAATTCTACGGGCAGGAACTCGAATTGCTAAAGCCAGTTTATTTTGACTAAGATTCATTGGTTTTAAAAATTCTTCTAGGAGAACTTCACCGGGATGAATAGGTAATAATTTTTCTTCAGTCATGGTTTTATTTAATGGTAATCAACAATTTCTACATCTATGACTTCACCTTCTTCCCAACTAAAACAAATTCGCCATTGGTTATTAATACGAATACTGTACTGACCTTGGCGATCGCCTTTCAGTGCCTCTAACCGATTAGCTGGCGGGACTTTAAGATCCTGTAAGGTTTCGGCACGGTTTAACATTCGTAGTTTTCTCAGGGCAACCTGCTGGATATCGCTGGGAAGTTTACGGGAGCGTTGTCGTTCAAAGATTTTTTGAGCTTCTTTGTCTTTAAAATTACGAATCACATGATGTTTTTAACAGGTTATCCCTATAGTATATAACGAAACGCGTTAAACGCCTTGAGGAGCTTTTGGATCTCCAAGCGAATGATCGGGGGTTGAGTAGCATTGGAACGAAAAAGTAGGTTAAGGATTTTTAAATCACTCACAATCTTCTTCTGGCAAGGATTCCCGCATTCCTTTTTGGACTAGCAGGCGCGTTAGAAGTCAATTTCTTCGTGGGCTGATGGTTGAACAGTTGTACCTGTCATCAACTCCCGCAATAAATCCCGCTCTGGGTGAACCTTGACCAGTGCTTGGATTGCTTCATCGTCAAGAATTTCCAGCATTTCTGACAGTTTTAGGGAAGCGGCTGATAATTTGCCTTGGATATGTGAATTTTGGGAACGGGCGGCTCTGGCGTAGGCGTAATCGAGGCGGGATTGGCAGGATTGCAGATTGCTCACCAGTTTGCTGAGGGCGGTGGCAAGTACGGCTTGGTTGAGTTCGTGGACGGTCTTTTGTTGGTCATTCATGGTGTTTAAAGCTTGGGATGATGATGACGTTGTTCGTTAGATGCCTGAATGGGTTTGGGTTGTGGCTGTTCTTTGGTAAAGAGTTGCTCGGCGGTGGTCAGGATTTTTTGGAGATAGGCTTGGGTCGATTGGGGTTGAATTTTGTGAATATCACGCAGGGCTGGATCTCCCTGTAGCAAGGTCGCAGCGAGTTCCTGCGGCTGGAGTCCTTTCTGTAAGCCTCTTTGCGCAACGTTTTGGAGAAAGGTTTCGGGGTGTTGGCGGTCTAAGCCTGTTGCCAATTGTTCAAAGGTTGCGACGCGGCGATCCTCCCACATGGTGCGATGGACGGCTTCGCTCAGGGGTTGGCCGGCTTTAAATTGTTCGGCGATCGCCTGAATGCCCTGTAGATAATTGGCGGCTTTATCGATACAACGGGCGTGAGCATACCACTGCCGTAATGCCGTTATGGACTGCTGAAAAGCGGCAAAATCATTTTCCATCGCGGCAAGTGCCTTTTCCTGTAAAGGTTTTGTTGTAACCTCCTGAATTCGTTGCAAATACGCTGGGGATTTGGCGATCGCCCTTGCCACCGTGCCCCAATTTTCCGGACTGACAACCACATCCCTCGGACTTGAAGGGGCACTATTCTGAAGCGGTGGGTCAGATTTTAGAGCAGGCTGTCCTTGTGGATATGCAATTTTTTCTGGAGTTTTTGCTGCTTCTGAGACGACGATCTCTTCCTCTCGCCCTGGAGCGAAATCTTGCCGACTGGCTTGCATGACTCCCGCCCAACCCTGTGCCAAAAGATTTCCAGAAAATAATTCAGCAAAACGATAATCTTTATTCCGCAGTTCACCCCCAGTCAAAGGGTTATAACTCGCCGTTTCCAGTAATGATAAATTTCCCCGCTGACCAATCTGAAACACCATTTCGGCATCAATATAGTGGTCCCCATTCAATTCAGCGTAATGGCTTAAATAAAGCTGTTCACCGTGCCGTTCAATCACAAAAGGTAAATAACCATCCTGTTCAAACCGCTGATGAAAATTCTTCCCTGCCAGCACCAGTTCCGCAAATCCTGATTTATGCAGAAGTTGGGCGATATGTTTCGCTGCCTTACTCCCCTGCTTTTCTGACGACAGAATACCCTGGGTTTTGGCTCTTGAGGACTGCACCGGCGCAGTATATTCAGAAACCGCAGTCATAGATATAGGTTCAACGGACTCGGGCAGTGGTGGAGTGGCTATTGCGGCGGGTGGAGCATTGAAAATTTGCAATTGTTCCGTGGCTTCAGGCTGAACTGGAGTCGTTACCATCTGCTGTAAAGTCGGCAAAGATTGTCCTAAATGTTCCCTTAATAATTCTTTGTAGCTGGGATCATGGACGGCTAATTTCACCTTTAATGCCTCCATCAAAACCTGTACAACTGCCTCTAAATCCTTGGGTTGTACTCGCATTTCCATGCGGCCACCCACGGAATAAAACTCCTCCTGTGCAGCTTGGAGTAAAGCTTCATTGAGAAAATATTTGCCCCCACGACTCGTTGCTTCTGGAACCTGCACCACATAATATTCTGGGGGTTTGCCAGTGAGCCTGGCATTGCCATTGGCCTTGATCGTTAAATCTAACTCCAAAGATTCCACCACACCCCGGTTATGACTCCATTCCGTCAGGAAAAGACTCACCTGTTCTGGGTTTTCAAAGGGTACGGGTTGTTGCTGGAGCTGCTTAACGATATCAAAATCCTGATGCATCAAGAGTCCCTGTCTTGTCTGCCCCTGACTATCGGTAAAATTCACAAATTTACCCTTAGGAAATTTCTCGTAGGCTTTGAGTAAATTCCCCGTAAACACCTGCATCTCCGTCCGCTGTGCCTGTTGCAGGCGATCGAATTCTCCATAGATATTGCGGTCTGGATCCACCGGATTGAGGGTAATACTGGAAGCTCATCCGGTATTGATTTTTGAGAAGGGCAAGGATCGCCCGACTTTTTTGGGCAATATCCACCACCACACCGGAGGAAACTTTGACATCTTCCAAACCGAGGCTGAAGAACTGGACTGGCTCTCCCACCGGAAATTGTTCAATTAATTTTTGAACCGCATCTGATTGTTGATTGAGCTTTTCCTCTGTTTTATCAAGGGTTTCCGCTGATTTGAGTTGGGCAAAAACCCGCTCTCGATAGGCAGTCATCGCGGCTTGGAGGGCTTGGAGTTTTTCACTGCCCTGTTGTTGGGCGATCGCCTGAATTGCTCCAAGATCATTTTCTTCAATAGATTTCACCTTGGGTTGTTCGAGATTTTCTCGCACCAAGTTCATTACCTGTAATTGGGAAGGGGGTTTATTGATTACCTTGGCATCGACCACCTCCAGCACCACAGTTTCAGTAAATTCGCTGACTACATTGGCATCCGCTGGCACAACTTCCATCATTGCCACAGTGCGGGCATCGAGGTCGAGTTTATCCGCCGCAAGAATGTTCTCCCCCATCGCCTCTTTTTGCTTGATCAGGGCTTCAGTTTCGGTTTCGATGATGCCGTAAAGTTCCTCTTGATCTGACAAAGGTAAAAGGGGGATACGTCCTGTCACCCGTTGGATAAGGGCAGTATCTCCGTCTAAACTGCCCCGTGTCGGGTAGGACAACATGGCATCGAGTTCTGGATTTTCCTCTAATAATTCGGTGATCACCTCTTCCCCTGCGGTGTTCATGAAATCAGTCACATTACCCACACTCAGAGCGGAATCCCGTCCGGCAGTGGTATTGGCATTGAGAGATGCCATTTTTTTTGCCAGGATTGCTCCCAAACGTTTCTCGGCGGGAACATCTGCCATCACCAGGGTGAATTTTGGCTCGATCACCTGCCCAAAACGGTTTGCCCGTCCCAACATTTGCATCATCTGGTTAATATCCCGCTCAGCCTGGGCGACGATCATGTGTCGGGGGCGTTGGTCACTGAACTTTTCGGAGGCATGGAGGCTAATCCCCGTCGCACCGCTGCGGTTTAAGATGACAACATCTAATTGCCCACTGTTAAAGCGATCGCCTGATCAATTTGGCTTGTTGTCCCCATCTCTCCAGCGAGGCGAAATCGCTTCCCCTTCACCCGACCAAACGGCGGATTCATGATCACCACATCATGGAATTGGTTCGGCAGATATGCCGTTGCATCCTGTTCCGTCACTGTGAACCCTTGGCTACGGAGTTGATGAGCTCGATCTGGGTTCAGTTCATTAACAGTACAATTTTCCGGTGCTGCCCCTAGCAATAATGCTCCGTTTCCTGCGGTCGGTTCATAGATTTTTGCAGTTTGACTCCTCGGCTCAATGGCGATCGCCTGAATGCCCTGTAAATAAGTGGCGGTTTTATCGATACAACGGGCGCAATGATACCACTGCCGCAATGCCGTCATAGACTGCTGAAACGCGGCAAAATGAAAGATGTAGCGAGCGTTAACACTATCAAAATCTAATTTGAATAATTTTCTATGATTTGTCGGATATCTTCGGGAGAAATATTTGCTCTTTCGGATTTTGTGTACAGCGTCAATAAAATAATGCCTGTATCGGTTTTGAGATAGTAAATTAGTCGATAACCACCACTTTTTCCTTTCTGAACATCACTATTACGGATTCTCAGTTTAAAAACAGGATAGCTCACGCCGGGAATTTGATCGCCGGGTAACTCGCCTTGGCTAAGAGCTTCGATAATGGGCTGAAGATCTTGCTTGATATTACGATATTTCTTGCTTAGTTTGCGGAGATTGCGACGAAAAACGGCAGATGTTTCAATTTGGATTGGGTTTTTATCCGGCATGGTCGATATCATCCCAAAGTTTTTCAATGGGAAGGGTTTGTCCGGTCATTGCTTCGTGCCATGCTTGCCGGAAATCATCGAGTAATTCTGCTCTTGTGGGTTCGTCGTCGGCTTCGTCTTCTTCGGGAATGAGGATAATGACTTCGACGCGGCTATTTTTGATTGCCACTAAAGGATTATCAAGGGTAAGTTGACCCTGAGCATCAATGGTTGCCATGACTTTTTGTGCTTTCATAAAATGACTCTCTTTATTTAAGTTAGTGATGGTAATTTAATCTTGAGTTTTTCCGATTCTTGATTAATCCAATGAATTGCAGTCTCTTCATCTGTTTCAATCGCTTTTTCAACGCCATGTTTGGCAATTTCTAAGAGTTGTTTAGATTGTTCGCTTTTTTGATGAGACTCTTCTACTTTATCTCTGATAGATTTCTGCATAAATTTTGGCGCATTCCACACTAAAAACTGATTGATTTCATTAGGATATAACTCAATTTGTCCTGATGAACCTTTAAAATGTTTCTCGACTTGATATTTGCCGACAATACTGTTTAAGAAAATAGATAGATAAACAGGATCAATAAACTCTGTTCTCAAAATTGTGACATGGTTATCTGGAATAGCACACTCTTCATATAGATAAGGTGCGCATCTACCAATTGTTCCTACTCCCGTACCATTGATAAGAACATCATTGGTTTGAATTACTACTGCATTTTTTCCATCTGGAAGTTGTGCGTAGCGATTATCTGAAACAATTACCTCACCTTCTCGCACGTGCTTTGAGTTGACGACAGTCAAACCATTTTTTTCTTCAACATACTGAGGTTGTTTTCCTCTTTGGTTGAGTGAAAGTAAATTTCCTAATGAATCAAGCTGAACTTTTTCTTCAATGCGCTCAATGAGTTGGTCATATTTGGGTTGGTAATATTCAGCATCTAATCTTGCATCGCCCAGCAAAAATGACTCAGAAAAACGCTTAACTGCAACTGTCTCCTCCGTCAGCTCCCAATCCTTCAACCCCAACTCCGACAACAATAAATCTTCAGCCTCTTGATAAGTTTTGATCGACTCTAATCTCTTAAGATGTGCTCTATCAAATATTTCTTTCAACTTCAACTGAAACTCCCTATTTAAGAGTGGAATTTTTACTGCTGCGAGTTCTTGAGAATTAACATTTGACTGATTAATTGAAATTCTTGCTCGCCTTTTTATATCCCAAATACCCAAATTAGAATTCAAAAAAGCAACTAAATATTCAGGCAGTATTTTTGATTCATCAGTCCTTACTCGTATCAAATAAGATGCAAACACAAATTCACGGTCTGAGGATATTTTAAATAATCCTGTTCTTCCAACAAGATCAAAAGAGTTAGTTCTATTAAATAAAATATCTCTTTCCTTTAATTTATATTTCTCTATCTCTATAGAAGAAATCTTGGCAGATTTTAGAACATCAATATCACACAACATATTGTGTATTTCATTCATCCTATATATTTTTGTGCCTTCTCCCTCCTCATTCATTTCTATTGAAATTCCATACTGAACTAGTGTCAAATGTTTTCCTATATCAACATATTCATACTTCTGATTTTTTAAAGGTGGTTTTCGATGAAATTCACTGTCAACTCTAAAGTCTTTATTTTTTAAAGTTTCACTGAGTAAAACTTCACTTGCTTCTAGCCCATCCATTAACCGCTCGTACTTATCTTTACTAAATGGCGTAACAAATGGGCTTTGTTCAAAAAAACTGAGCTTTTCCTTCTTCGCAAATTCCATAAACGCTTCAGCAATGCTATCCTCCGTTAACCCCTCATGGTTAAACAGATCATGGTCAATCACCAAATGTTGATGCTCATCGAGCAATAAATCCCTGTCCTTTTCTTTCTCCGATAAACCTTCCTCATCCGGTGGCACAATGCGCCGATAAATCTTTTCCCCTGAATTATCCTTACCCGACTTCTGCATGGTCGCAAAAAAGATATTGTAATCATCCTGCCTTGGACACAACGCCCCAGCCCTCGGATCATCATTCCACTTCTGCACCAATAACACCGATGTCTTTGTACCCGTGTGCGGCTTAAAAGTATTCCCATGCAAACCCACCACCGCCAAAATCCGGCAACGCTCCGCAATAAACTCCCGAATCTGCTTATCCGACGAATTATTAAACCGACCCTGCGGTAAAACAATCGCCATTCTGCCTCCCGGCTTCAGGAAATCCAGATTCCGCTCAATAAACAGGATGTCCCGCCCGACTTTCGTTTGCCACTTACCATTCGGCTTTTTTGACAACGCATACTTATGGATAATACGCCCTTCCTTGATGTCCCCAGCAAACGGCGGGTTCGCCATAAGAACATCAAACTTAAACTCTTTATAACTATTGCTATTCTTCCGCAGCTTCTTTAAACGCTTAAAACCATCATTGTAAGTATCATTCCACGACTCCTCTTTAGTGATTTCGTCCCACCCGTCATAATCCAACGTATTCAGACGCATCACATTCGTTTGACCGTCCCCAGCAATAAGATTTAGAGTCCGCGCCACCCGTACCGACTTTTCATCAAAATCAATCGCAAAAACCCGTTTCTCCACATATTCCGTACAACGGTGAGGCTTTTCCTCGATGGTAAAAAGATGACTCGCCTCGATCCCTTCATCCTCTAGGATTTGCTTCCATACATGAAAAATTGTATGTACAGGAAACCCAGACGAACCCGCCGCCGTGTTGATCATGTATTCATCCTCTTGCGGATTGAGCATCTTTACACACATATCAATCACGTAGCGCGGCGTAAAATATTGCCCCTTCTCACCTTTGCTGCTCTGGTTCACCAAATATTCAAACGCTTCATCAATCACGTCTAAATTTGAGTTGAACAGCTTTACATTTTCCAGCGATCGCACACAAACTGATAAATGAGAAGGCGTGAGTGTAATCTTAGAATCCTCACTAAAGACCCCCTCCCACTTTTCCTTCGCTCGATCAAACAGATCTTGAATCTTATTTTTTAGAGCCGTTTCCGTTTGCCCGGTATTCCGAAACTCTAAAATACGCTTATTTCGGTTGCTACCTTGCCCGGAGAGCCATTCATCATAGAGCTTGGTGAAAATTAGCTTAAAAACTTCCTCAAAAACATCCACCCCAGCATTTGCTAAAACCTCATCCTCCATCTCCTCGATTAATGCCCGCAAAGACATCTTTTCATTCACGAGGCGATCATTTTGGATCAGATCCTCCAACGTGAACTTGATTTGTAGAATATCCTCAAGGGTTTGACTTGCCTTTGGGATATCAGTAATCCGCTCAAAATAATTTGGATCTTTTCGATGCCAACGGGAAATCGAGTCTCCATTTGTCCAGACCCCAATCGGCGCACCTGTCGCATTGCAATAAGACTTAAGCTGATCCTTTCCCGCTTTTTCTTTAGGCTTCTTCAGCTCGACAATCACATAAGGAACTGTTGGGCGATCCACATCCATGATCGCAATATCCGCCTTTTTCGTTTCCGTGCCAAACTTCACCGGATATTCCACGATTATGCGATCCGATGGATACCCATATCTATCTATCAAGACTTTCAAATAAAGCTGTCTGACTATTTCTTCCGGCTTAAGCTGAATATCCTTATTTCGTATTAAACACTTAATGTAAGGCTTCTCGACTTTTTTCACTGTCTTCAAAAAGATTGAATCCTCAAGCCAATCAAGATCTTCAGGTTCAAATTGAGAGAGTTTATATTCTGAGTCTTTGAGAATGTCTGCCAGTTGCATGAATATCCTTATGTGTCGCTCCCTAACCAGGGTAGTAAGATTGGCTGTTTTAGTATAAGTCTTGAAAAGATACGCTAAAACTACCGACGTAAGATTTTGACACAATCTATTCGATAAGCGATCGCCCCTGATCTTGCTCCGGTTACGCCCAATGCCTCTCTGTCTACTGCCATGACTCCGCCCCAAAAGATGATGAGTTTTGGCGCGTTGCCGGAAAATTCAGTTCAGCCTAGGGTTTCACCATCTCGTCCTACGCCATCGTCTTTTTCTCTTGAGGAAACTGTTCAAGATGATTCGATTTTGTTGGTGCAGCAGGAAACGTCTTTTTTGCGAGGCGATCGCCAATTTTTAGTTGAAGGGGGTCAATCCCTGGCTGGCACGGTAACGCAACAACTGATTGCAGCAGAGAAAGCAATTCTCCACATTCGCACGGCGGAGGCAATTTTAGGTCTACCTGCGGATTCACGGCTGCTGGCG
Organism: Picosynechococcus sp. NKBG042902; assembly: GCF_963864045.1. Taxonomy (NCBI): domain Bacteria; kingdom Bacillati; phylum Cyanobacteriota; class Cyanophyceae; order Chroococcales; family Geminocystaceae; genus Picosynechococcus; species Picosynechococcus sp. NKBG042902. Next base: position 24,304 of record NZ_CAWLTV010000050.1, read on the forward strand.
GAGATCACCCAGGTTATGGATGGATATCTGGTGGCGGAGGTGCGAGCAATTCTCCAAGGCGATCGCCCGCCCGTTCTTCTACCCAGTGGAACCATGACCGTTTCAGCCTTAGATGGACATTTATTAAAAGCCAAAACGGATCAGAGCTTTTTGCAAACTCCCCTTGGTCGGGCGTTGCTGGGAGCAGGTCGGGGACTGGCAGATCAGTACATTAGCCGTTCGGAAACATTTTTTCAAACGGAATCAAGTACTTCGATCACGCGGGCCGGGGGCAGCAAGGACTGGACAAGTCTCGGTAGTGCCGCCCTCAAGGGTTTGACAGATTCACTGCTGGCTGAACCGGATGTGGGGTCGGCGGTGCAATTGGTTCAGCCCCAAACTTTTGTGCAGTTAACAATTCATGCTCCTTTTGTTCTTTCTCTATAAGGTTATTGTCGATGAAATCTCTTGCAAAGCTTTCGATGTTTACGCTGATTTTTGGATTGTGGGGGACACCTGTCTTGGCGCAAACCCAACGAATTTCTGCTGAGGCAGCACAACGTCAGGTTCCCACCATCGCGCTCAAGGTCAACCAGGGAGTTAACCTCACTTTGCCGGATGGAGTTTTGGCCTATAAGGGTTGGCTGGATGATGGTTCGCTCATTCAACTCGATGGCGATCGCCCGTTTGAGCAGGGGGCGTCTGTACTCCATTTGGTTGCTAATCAAACAGGACAAGCCCAACTCAGCCTGGTAACCCGTGATGCAAATCAAGTGGAATCGCTCTATGTTTTTAAACTGGTGGCAGGTTCCCAAGGGAATAGTATCGTCAATGTCACAGCTCACCCTGTTGACACTGTGCGGGCTGCGACAGCTCAGACCCCGAATACGACACGACAACTCCAGCAAGGTGTTCGCCTAGCGATTGAACGACAGTTATTGGTAGAAAATTCGGAATTACACCGGGCGATTCAGGGGGCAATTTCTAAGATTGACCAAGGAATGGCCATGGAACAAGCGGCGACTACTTTTCAACTCGATCCCCGCACCCTTGCCCAGCTTTTCCACATGGGTCAAGGTGAATCTTTACCAGATAATCCCATGCGCCAGGAACCACTACTCGTCAGAGTTGAGGGGGTTTCTGAAACTAATAATGCCGACGTTGAGGCTAGACTGACGGCTTTAGAAAATCAGGTGGAGCGTTTGGATGGCCGTGTGGCCAGCTTGGATTCCCAGCAATCAGAATTTTTGGCGCAATTGCAAACCCTAGACCAGCAGCAGGAAATTTTCGCCACCCTCCTACAACGGCAAAATCAGGTGGCCCAGCGTCTTGATTCACCAAAAAGTAAACTCATTACCCTCGCAATCAATACAATTCCGCGTCCTACAGCGACCCCTGTTCCTCGTACCCTAGATAATCATCAAATTGCCAATGCGATCGCCAGAGGGCTGACCACCCACCCTGATACACCCTACCGGAGTAGACTCTATCTGCGTTACCAAACGATGATCCGCAGTCTACGGCGTGGTTCTACCCTTTCCCAGGCAGCACGACAAGGCAATCTCCAGCTTAACCATGTGAAATCGGTGCTGAAAAATGCGGGGGTTACACCGGAGGCAGTGGGACTATGAAATTGCCATTGCTTTGGGTCTCCCTGGTCTTAATATTGCTGCTGAGTTTTGGCTGGGGCTCCCGCAGCGCCGCGATTCCTGCACCGACAGTCGATCTAGAAACGTTACGCTGGGCTGATTTTCCGCCGATTCAAACCAGTGCTTTCTATCCGGTTGATACGGGTTTATCGGCGCAGGTGGGGTATTCCCTCGATAAACAGATTCAAGTGGGCGATCGCCTGACGGATATTTTTACCCTGGGGGATATGGCGAATACGGGAATTGCAGATTTATCGCCGCTGCAAATCGCATCCCTGGCACAGCTTGATTTACAAGATATTGCCCTGTCAACATTCACCCATTTCACCCAACAATCTTTAGGATCTTTGGTTGAGGCATTACCGACGATCAACAGCCTGCCTTTAACCGATATTCCTCCCTTAGCGGATTTGGTTACAAGTCAGGTAAGTGAGGGATTACAGGACTTACTCTCGGAAAATATTGGTACGTTGCTGAACAATCCGGCGATCGCCCAACTGCCCCTCACTCAAATTCCTAATTTATCAACTTTTTCGGTGGCAGATATTCCCAGCTTGGCGGAAACGTCTCTTAAGGCATTTACAGGCTGGCAGGGGATTCCTCTCAAGGATATTCCTGGTCTGGATCTTATTCCCCTCGCTGACTTAGGCATCTTATCTCCCTCGGCGATCGCCACCTTGGACATTGTTTGGGGAGCAGGGGAGGCCAATGCAACCTTTCAACCCATTTCCGGCAGTACTAAAGTCGGGTTTCGTTATCCTTGCCAACAGGAACGCTGCGCCTACATCGAACTCTCAGGACAGGGACATCAGGGCGATCGCACTCACTCATGGGCAGTTTTCGTGGACTTAAATAACTCAGGCTCAATTAGTTCGGAAGAAATGACTGACTGAATTCAGTTAATTTCTCTTCCGTTTTAGGCTGTAGATAAAGCACACACTCGCGAATAATAATATTTTCGTCAATTTTTTTCTGGATGCAATACTTTTGAATAGCTTCGTCACTCAATTCTTCGATGACATTTGGATGTAACATAGCCACTGGAGTTTCCTGTTGACATTCAA
>NZ_CAWLTV010000051.1:0-30522 GCF_963864045.1 Picosynechococcus sp. NKBG042902
ATTAATTATATGGCTTACTGGATAGCTAAGTGTTCATTTTTCTGTTTGCTCTAGCCTGCATCGGATTGATTGTTGCCAGAAAAATATCGAGGCGATCGCCAAAAGACCTAGTCTTAAAATTCCCTGAAGAATTTCTGCGGAAATCACCGTAGTGAACTAAGTTTCCAATAATGTCGTGAAAATGATTACCATTAAAAATGTCTTCTCAATTGATAATCAATGTAAAAAAAATCTCAGTAAATTTTGTCTTATGAGAAGGATGAAAAATCTTAGATTTTGCATAACTAAATTAATCTGCTAATTTCTGCCAAACGGAATTTACATAATATTTTTGTTGATCTGAAAAAGTATGTAGTACCCGAAAGTGATGCTGCTCCGCCAGTTCCTTAATCTGTTTGCGGGAATATTTCCGGGAGGTTTCCATGTGAATCGCCTCCCATGCCTCGAAAATATAACTCTGGGACAGTTTATTGAGAGTAACGGTTTGGGTACAGGTACTAACGAGATAACTTTGCGCCTCGCCGGTGAGGGGATGATAAATGGGGCAATGTTGAAAATGATCCAGTTGAAAATCACCCTCTAGTTCTCGATTAATTCGTTCGAGTAAGTTGAGGTTGAAAGCACGGGTCACTCCCTGGCTATCGTCGTAAGCTTTGAGGATAATTTGGGGATCTTTCATCAGATCAAAACCCAACATAATCAAGTCACCTGGATCAAGATTGCGGGTAATATTTTGCAGAAAATCAGCGGTTTCTTGGTCTGAAAGATTACCAATGGTTGAACCTAAGAATAATAAAATCTTGCGCCGACTTAAATCATGATCCAGAAAATCGGTATGAAAATAATCTCCTTGGATCGGAGCAATGCTTAGATTGGGTAAATCAGCCTGAATAGTCTCTGTTAAATGGGTCAGAATATTTTCAGAAATATCGACGGGGGCATAGATAAAATCAACAGCTTGACTTAGAAAGTAATCAAGTAAAATCTTGGTTTTTGAACCATCCCCAGCACCTAATTCTACCAGGGTAAACGGTTGGCGATCGCCATAAAATAAGTCTAGGATATGTTGCTTTTGGGTTAAAAAGATTTCCCGCTCACAACGGGTTAAATAATATTCATCTAAGGTCATAATTTGCTGAAATAAAGCATCACCTTGGGCATCATAAAAATATTTACAAGGTAAACTTTTGGGAGAGTGAGATAAGCCCCGGTGGACATCTAAAGCAAAGGAATTAAGGGTTAAATTTTGACTGGGCATAACATTGTGAATTAGTAAAAATAAAAAACGGCAAGATTTCCTGGACTCAAGAATATTCCGCAAGGCGTAAACCGGAAAATTGCCAACGCATTTGTGGGTGAAAAAAGTTACGGTATGTGGGTCGGATATGTTCCCTTAAAGTCGCACAGGAACCACCCCGGAGTACCATCTGATTCACCATAAATTTACCGTTATATTCCCCCAGGGCACCCGCCGGAATTTCATAGTACGGATAGGGGCAATAGGGACTACTGGTCCATTCCCAAACATCCCCATAAAATTGTTGACTGTGTTGTGTTCGTGGTTGGGGATGCAGTTGCTGGGAATTCAAAAAATTAGCAGTTTGAGGAATCTCAGGTTCGGATAAATTGCAAGCCACTTCCCACTCAAATTCAGTGGGTAGACGTTTTCCGGCCCACCGGGCAAAGGCATCCGCTTCGTAGAAACTAATGTGGGTGACGGGAGCGTCCCAATCGAGGGCTTCGTAGCCATGTAATGTGTAGTGGCACCAACCTTGCTGCTCTGGGCTTTGATCCAAGTGCCAATATAGGGGAGCTGTGAGGTTTTCTGCCTGGATCCATTCCCAACCTTCCATGAGCCAATATTGGGGATTTTGATAGCCGCCAGATTCGATAAATTCTCGGTATTCACCGCAAGTAATTAGACGGTCGAGGATGCGGTACTGATGCAAAAAAACTTGATGTCTGCCCCGTTCATTATCAAAATAAAATGAGTCACCTTGATGGCCAATTTTATAGATACCTTCGGGAATTTCTAAATAATGTTGTGGTGGAGTTGATGTTAGCGTATGGGGCGTTTGTTGGGTCTCCAAAGGAGATTTGGTTACATAGGCCGGAAACAAGGGATTATGACCGAGAATATATTTTAAGTCGTATAACAATAGTTCTTGGTGTTGCTGTTCGTGGTGGATACCGAGGGTAATTGTTTCGTAGATTTGTTCTTGTTCAGGAAAATCAAACGCTTCGATATCCAGTAATAATGTTTCGAGAAATTGATCGACCGCATGACGGTATTCGATAATTTCAGCGACCGTTGGCCGTGATAAAAAACCCCGTTGCGATCGCCCCCATCTTTCTCCAGCCTGTTCATAGTAACTATTGAAAAGATAGGCATATTGGGGATGATGAGCTTGGTAATCTTTAAGGTTTTTTTGGAGAACAAAAGTTTCAAAGAACCAAGTGGTATGGGCGAGGTGCCATTTAGGGGGGCTCACGTAGGGCACAGGCTGAACAACCTGATCTTCTGGGGCGAGGGGCTCGGCCAGTTTAAGGGTGAGCGATCGCGTTTTTTGATAGTTTTCAAGGAGTGAAGCAAACATGGGCGATGTGATCATGCGGGTAAAGTAAAAGTAATTTTAGAAGAGGCGTTTACCAACCCCATGTGCCCACTTCTCCTTTAAAGGGGCCGACAATATCAGCGGTAATCCAACCGCCATAAAAATTACCCGCTTGGGGGGTGACTTTTTCTCCATTAACGTAGCAGGCATCCATCCCCTTGGCACTAAAGCCGTAGAAATTTTCAATGTCTTGGAAGGCTGGGGTCGGTTGAAAAAATCGCCAGGCAGCAGCTTCAAGACGGCGATCGCCCACCACCACATCGTAGTATTCGTAGCGGCCTTTCCATTCACAGATTCCCCGCTGGCGGTTGGGCACGAGGTACTGGCATTGGACGGCGGCGGCGGGAAAATAATAGCTTGGTGGATGGCTGGTTTCGAGCACCCGTTTTCCCCCAGTGGTCTCGGCAATGGTGATCTGATTACAGATAACGATGAGATGTTTCGCTGTGTCTTCTAGGCGGGCGGGACGGGGATAGTCCCAGACAGACTCTTGGTGGGGTTCAGGCTGAATTGGAATTGGTCGCATGAAAACATCTTTCCTCTCGAAGAATTATCCCGCCAAAGGCGATCGCCTTCTAGTGTGTGCTGTTTTGGCCTGGAAATTCAAGTCTGAGAGGTTTTCCGAAGGGTGTTGTCCGAAATTTCAATGCGCCGCTATAAGCTTGGGGTCACTTGTCCATAGGGAATTGCCTTCTCGGAGCCAGACTGTTCTACGAAGACACGACCGATTTCTCTGTCAACCCTTGCCACGGTGTATTCGCCAAATGAAGCCCCAAAAACCGCTTGCACTGTATCCCCTGCCTCTACATCGGGGACGAGCGGTACAGGTTTACAATCTGCTTTGTCATAAACCTTCATTCTGCCCGCAAAACCCAGGGTCAAGACTTTTTCGCCCGCAACTTTGACGATTTGCACAGAATTCCATCTTTCACCATCATTGGCCGCAATCATATTGCCTTCTTGCCAAGGATCAGTAATCTTTACGAAGGAATCAGGCGCAAGTGGATATTCCGTTGCACCGATAGATTTACCGCTGTCTTGGTCTGTTGCCGGATTGTCATAGGCCAAATCCAAATACATAACCACGGGTTCTTGGGGGTTTGCATCATCCACAACGATTGCGCGTTGCATCCCGGAGCCAGTTTGCCACCAGGTCAGGACGATGTCGCCTTTTTGCGCTGTTTGCCCTTTTGGGATCGGGATAATCATCGCGTTCGGCATTGTGACAATCCCGTCGAAGGTTGAGTCAATATCTGATTCAACTTCTCCTGGTGCGGACATCTGTGCAGAATAGTAAATGTAGGTTTCGTTCGCCGGGTTTTCTGAGGTTATGGCATTTGTCCACATCCTGTTTGTGGGGGTCAGTACATAATCTCCGGCTTCGGCTGTGATGCCCACTGTCGGGAAATCGAAGGGAGTCATGCCAGGGGCGATCGCTGTTGTTTCTTCTGTCACTTCGACTTCTGAAGTTTCAACTTGTGGCGTATTCTCGGTGTTGCTGTCTTCATTAGTACCGCAACTGCTTAAGGACACCAGCATACCGCTCGCTATTAGGGCTGTGGCAACAAATTTTTTGAATGTCATAATCCAGAGAGTTTAACTTTTTTCTAATCTATTTGTTTCTCAGATTAGGAGAGACTTACCTCAACAAAAATTAATCCTAAGAAAACCCTTAGAAAGTCTCTGGTTATGATGGTGACTACACAACTTTTACTGGATTTACTGCCTGAATAGTTTATCTTTGGGTTGAGATGGTTGCGGCAAAAGCTATTATTAAATCTTTTTTGAATATCTTTTTAGTTGTAAATTAAATCTGTTGATCTCTCTTGGCGACTGTGAAATAATTAGAATAAAATCAAGAAAAATTTGTGATAATTTACAGTTTAACTCCACTAAAATTTTGTCTAAATAAAAACTATTTTAGCGAGAAAAATAGTGACAACTAAATAAGCTTTATTGCACTTTAGTTTCATGTGCTCAAAACTGCTTTGAAATTTATTTCAAGACATAGCCCACACTGCGTACCGTATGGATCAATCGCTTTGGATTGGTTGCTTCGAGTTTCAGCCGTAAAGCCCGAATATAGACTTCAATCACGTTGGATTCTCCCATAAAGTCATAGCCCCAAACTTTTTCGAGGATCTGCTCGCGGGTTAGGACTTGCCGTGGGTGGCGCAGGAGTAACTCTAACAAATCAAATTCCTTGGCGGTGAGCTGGATCAGTTGGCGATCGCGGTAAACTTCGCGGGTAATGCCATTGAGAGAAAGATCCTCAAATTCTAATTGGTCAACGACTTCCCGGCGAGCACGGCGGAGATGGGCATTGACACGGGCCAGTAGTTCTTCAATGCTAAAGGGCTTTGTGACATAATCATCGGCCCCGGCGTTTAACCCAGAGACCCGATCAGAAATTTCATCCTTTGCGGTCAACAGAAGAATCGGCGTTTCAATGCCACTAGAGCGGAGTCGTAGACATAAATCTAGCCCCGACAAGCCCGGCATGAGCCAATCGAAAATCAATAGGTCATAGGTATTTTCTCGGATTAAATTTAGACTATCGATGCCGTTGTGGGCAACGGTGATCAAATAACCTTCTAGGCGTAATTCGGAGGCAACGAATTGAGCGAGGTTTTGGTCATCTTCGGCCAGTAAAATATGGGGTTTCATGGTCAGTGGGTGGTCGTCGGTAAGGGAAATTAATAAAGATGTGGTGGTGCATATTTGCAGAAAACTCAATGATCAACGTCTTTGTAAAGGAGAAATGCTTGGGGTTTAACCATGGCGGCGTAGTCCATCCTGCTCGGAGTTGTGGCTTGTGGAAACGGACTGAATATCCCACAGGGGAAGCTTTAGGGTAAAGCAACTGCCTTGGTGGGGCTGGGAACGGAGGCTAATTTTGCCACCCATGCCTTCGATGAGACTTTTGGCGATCGCCAAACCTAAACCCGTGCCATCCCGGGAGCGGGTCATGGTTTCATCCACCCGATAAAATCGTTCAAAAATGCGAGCTTGGTGGGCTAAGGCAATGCCAATACCCTGATCAACGATGTGGATTAGGGCCATCGGTGAAGCGGTTTCGAGGCAAATTTCAATGGCCTGGTCAGGGGCAGAATACTTTAGGGCATTATCAATTAGATTTAACATCACCTGTTGCAGTCGGTCTTGATCGGCGCGAATCACCACATCTTCTGGGGGCGTTTTGAGGTGAATGGGGCGTTGGTTGATCTGTTGACCCATGGCGCTGACTTCTTCGAGAAATGTATTGAGCATGACGGGCTGGGTGCGGAAATGTAAATGGCCCCCGTCGGCCCTGGCCAAATCCAACAAATCTTGGAGCATTTGAATGGTGTGGGTTGTTTCGGTGGCAGCGGTGGCGATCGCCTGCTGTTGATATTCACTGAGGTCATCGCTGCGACGCAGGAGACTCTGGAGATAGCCTTCGATAATCGTCAGGGGAGTACGGAGTTCGTGGGAAACATTACCGACAAACTGCCGTTGGTTGTCCCAGGCACTCGATAACCGGGACAACATTTCGTTAAATACCTGGGCCAAACCTAAAATTTCATCGGGCGCTTGCTGGAGTTCTAACTTTGCCCCTTGGAGGTCATCCGCAGAAATCGCCTGGGCCATGTTACTCATTTGGGCGAGGGGTTGGGTGACTTTTTGAATGCGGTGTATGATCGCGGCGATTAATAAAATAAGCGTTGCTCCACTGACCAGGCGCAGCCGCCACAAACTGACATAGAGTTTTTGCAGATCGGCGGTGATGTCCTGGGATAAATACAGTTGGCCTACGGGTTCCCCCGCGATCGCTAGGGAACTAATGCAAAGGACAATTTGGCGATCGCCCACACGCACAATTTGGGGGGGCATTGCCCCTTGCTCAAAGGTCATCAGATCGGGCACTTGGGCGACAAAATCAGCCGTCGCCGTTGATTGGGTCACCAGTTGACCGTCAGGATCTTTCACCCAAGCCATAACATCAGCAGTCGTCACCCGCTGGAGAGTGCGTACCAGACTGGTTTCTACGGGTTCCATTTCGCTATACAGTTCCAACTGCTCCGGAAACCGCGAGGCAATGTAATCTAGGGTTTGTTTGTGGGCCGCCACGAGGTTTTGCTCCATCTGCCAGCCCGCCCAAATGGCAACGATGCCGAGGCCACAGATCGATAAACCAGCCAGCTCAAAGGTGAGGCGAAATTGCAGGGAACTCGTCGAAAAATGCCAATGGTCTAATTTCAAGCGTTTGGCGATCGCCTTTTTTAGTTTTTTAGCCCCATCGCTTATTACCGGAAAAAAGATTAAAAATTTGTTGCCCTGCCCTGGTCGAGATCAAATTCAAAGCGTTGGTCATAGTCGGTTTCCCCATACACATTAAAGCTAATGGTTGGCGTCGTGCCCAATGCTTTCACCCGATGGATTGCGTCTGGCATTAAACAAACCAAATCCCCAGGATTTAATACTAAGCTCCCGGTCTCGACCAACTGGCTAGAATCTCCAGGCGATCGCCGCCAAAATTGATTTTCTTCCTGGCCTTGCAATAGAGCGACCAAGCCCCAACAACCATGGTTATGGATCGGCGAGACCCGTCGGGGTTCCCAGGCCACAAGCTGCACTGTGAGCGGAAAATCTGGTTCATCATACAAAATTTCCACAGCCCAACCTGTGTCTGGATCTGGCGCAATGGGGATCAGTTGCAGCCATTCTGAACTCTGCAACAAACGCTGCACTAAAGGGTATAGGGCCTGTAAACGTTGGCGATCGCCTGGCTCACGGTTTAGCAGATCTTCCAAATCTGTCAGGAAACGATAAAGCCGATAGGGTTGTGTTTTCGATGTCGGGAACTCAGTGGCTGGCCAAAGCTCCTGGGTGCCGCCGCGATCAATAAACCAAGTTTGTGGGGCCATAAATTCATGCAAAAGATGGGACGGCTTGTTTTTCTACAATGACATTTTTGCCTGAGTGATCGCTGATGGCAGTCTGAATTTTTCCTGAAGATTGCTCGACATTTTATTGCTCAATATTTTTAAGTTTTCTCTAGTTTCCCCTCATCTGCGCCTCATGTTTAGCCGATTTAATCAAGCTCAAGAACCACGGCAAAGCTTTGGTTTTAACTCAGCAATCTAATTAATTTCAGGAGAATGACCATGAAAATTCGCTATGCTGCCACCCTCGTATCAATCTCTTTGCTAAGTCTGGGGGCGATCGCCGGCTGTTCCGGTGTCAAAAACCCTTGCGCTGGACTGTTTAAAAATCCCTGTGCGAGTAAAACAGAAACAGCCGATCCCTGTGCCTCTAAAGCAAACCCTTGTGCGGCGAAGGAAAACCCCTGTGCTTCTAAAACCAATCCTTGTGCAAGTAAAACAGAAACAGTCGATCCTTGTGCTTCCAAAGCGAATCCCTGTGCCGCGAAGGCCAATGAAGCGGAATAAAAATATTTGCTGGCGATCGCTGCTGAAAACATTATGAATTTACGAAAAAAATTATGAAACAGGTGCCGCGTCTTGCGTTGTCGTTATTGCTGTTACGGCTCAGTATTTTTATTGTGATGTTTGTCTGGACATTGGATAAATTTTTTAACCCAGACCACGCCAGGGCCGTTTTCGAGAATTTTTATCTGATTTCTGGCCTCAGTAACGGGGTGATTTTTCTCATCGGTATTGTGCAACTGGCCATTGTGTTGGGTTTCGTGACGGGGTTCCAAAAAAATCGGTGTTATTTTTTGGTGTTGCTGCTCCATGCCGGGTCAACTTTTGCTTCCTTTCGGCAATACCTCGATCCTTTTAATAACCTCCTCTTCTTTGCGGCCTTACCGATGCTGGCTGCTTGTTGCACGCTCTTTTTGTTGCGGGATGCAGACACCCTCTGGACGGTGGATTAGAGGCGATCGCCGGATAAAAAGAATGATTAACTTGAGGGGAATTTGATGAAACCTGCTAACTTAAAGAGTGACACCAATCAAAAAATTAGGCATCAACGGCAACCAAAAAAATTACCTTGTTGGACAAGCTTTACGGGTTTAGCCTTGGGTGCATTCGGGGTAAGTATGCTTTTAGAAGTGGTTGCACTCTCAACATTTTTCGCTGGCATGGCGACGGCGGCCAGTTCAACATCAACCTTTGTCCAGGGGCTTTTTGGCACAGGATTTGATCCCCAGGCTTGGTTACTCCAGGGCTTGCAATGGATCGATAGTCTGGGTGCCCTGGGGGCGATCGCCTTTATGGTGCTTTATGTGGTGGCGACGGTGGCCTTTCTGCCGGGGTCTATTCTGACCTTGGGAGCCGGGGTTGTTTTTGGTGTCGCTTTAGGATCAATTTACGTCTTTGTTGGGGCAACCCTAGGGGCGATCGCTGCTTTCCTAGTGGGTCGTTACCTAGCCCGCCAATGGGTGAGCAAAAAAATCGCCGACAACCCGAAATTTCGCGCCATCGACGAAGCTGTGGGCAAGGAAGGCCTGAAGATTGTTCTCCTGACGCGTCTCTCACCTGTATTTCCCTTTAATCTCCTTAACTATGCCTATGGGGTCACGGGCGTTTCCCTAAAAGACTATGTCCTCGGCTCTGTGGGGATGATCCCTGGCACCATCATGTATGTCTACATTGGCTCCCTGGCCGGAAATCTTGCGACCCTCGGCACAGAAAGCACCAGCGCCAACCCTATTGCCCAGTGGTCGATCCGGATTCTTGGTTTTGTGGCTACTGTTGCTGTGACTGTCTATGTCACCAAAATCGCCAGACAAGCCCTAAACAAAACCGTGACTGATTTGAAGTGAGCTATTCTTGGCGCAGTTTCTAGGGACATAACTGATTCGTGCAAGCTTTGCCTTTCTCCAGTGCCTGTAAATTATCTAAGGTCGTCGTTGCAATATTTCCCAAGGCTTCCTGGGTGAAAAAGGCTTGGTGGGCAGTGATCACTACATTCGGAAAAGATTGTAATAACTGAAACGTATCATCTTGAATCACTGTATCCGATAGATCTTCAAAAAAGAGATTTTCTTCTTCTTCGTAGACATCGGTGCCAAAATAACCCAACTGACCTGTTTTCAGTGCCTCGATAACGGCCCTGGTATCAATTAAGCCCCCCCGACTGGTATTAATCAGCATGGCACCGGGTTTGATCTGGACGAGGGAGTTGGTGTTAATCAGGTGATAGGTGTCGGGTACTAAAGGACAGTGGAGGGAAATCACATCGGCTTGGGTGAGCAGATCTGGTAAATCTGTGTATTGGACACCCAAATCTAAACAGACAGAATTTTCTTGGGGATCGTGGGCCAGTAAACGACAGCCAAACCCTTGCATAATTTTGGCAAAGCATTCGCCAATTTTTCCGGTGCCAATAATCCCGACTGTTTTACCGTGGAGATCGAAACCCAGGAGGCCATTAAGGGCAAAGTTATCGTCCCGGACACGGTTGTAGGCGCGATAGAGTTTGCGGTTGAGCATCAAAATCAGTCCCACGGCATGTTCGGCCACGGCATAGGGGGAGTAGGCAGGCACCCGAACAACGGTCAAGCCTAATTTGCGGGCGACCTCAAGGTTGATATTGTTGAACCCGGCACAGCGTAGGGCAATGTATTGAGTGCCGTTGTGGGCGAGTTGTTTGAGGACAGCTTCTCCTAGGTCGTCGTTGATAAATGCACAAATGGCCGGAAAACCAGCGGCGAGGCTAACGGTATCGGGGGTGAGGCGTGGTTCGAGGAAGACCAGTTCGTGGTGAAAACGTTGGTTGGTGTTGTTAAAGGAGACTTGATCGTAGGGCTTGCTGCTAAAGAAGGCGATTTTCATGGTGCTTTGGGGTAATGGAGATGGTTTTTTTGGTGATTTCTTAATAATTAGGGTTAGAATCACAAAATAGGTCACAAAACAGACGGTATTGGCTGTGATGTTGGCCAGAATTTTTTAATACTGTAGCGATTTCAGGATTATCTTGCGGCGCTAGGTTTAGATGAAACATTCTTCTCGATATTCTGATGATTGGCAGGCGATCGCCTTACAAGTAAAAGAGGATGCAGACTGGCGCTGTGAACTCTGTGGCTTGGTTTGTATTCCGTCGGATGTGAAGGTCAAAGGCATTGATCGTCACCTGCGGGCTGTTTTAACCTTAAGCGTTCACCACAAAAATTACATCCCCGAAGACAATCGTCGGGAAAATCTCATCGCCCTTTGCTCGGCCTGTCATTTACGCCAACACCAACGCCGTTACGGCTCCCTTCCCCTTGGTCAGTTGAGTTTGTTCGGGGAAGCTTAGGTGCTTCTGGTCTTCTGGGTCTGGGGGGAAGTGGGTTAAACTTTCAGCTAGATCAATTGCTGTAATTTGATGTGGTCTGTGGGAAATGTCTATGAAAAAAATTGCGATTGTTAGTCGAAAAGGGGGCGTCGGCAAGTCCACATTAACGATGAATTTGGCTGTGGTGGCTGGGCCAGCCACGATCATTGATACCGACCCCCAGGCGAGTTGTGCCGATTGGGGCGATCGCCGCGCCGATGATCCGCCGTTAGTCCACACCGTCCCCGCAGGTCGCGTGCAAGTTTCCCTGAAGCGTTGTCAGACCGATTGGCTGTTTGTGGATACCCAACCCAGTGCCGAAGCAAGTTTAATTGAAATTGCCCAAATTGCCGATCTCTGTGTGGTGGTGTTACGACCTGGCCAACTCGAACTCGATGCCCTAGGAGCGACCCTCGCGGCAATCCGGGCGGCCCAAGCCCAAGCGGTTTTTTGCATTAACCAAGCCCATCCCCAGGCCAATTTGACGGAATTAATCGAGGGGCTCGCCGTCTACTACCCTGTCGGGCCATTGATTCGCAGTCGTGCCGATTTTCCTGCTTCTGTTGCCGAGGGGCGTGCTGTTACAGAATGGAATCCGGACGGCAAAGCAGCGACGGAAATTAAAAATTATTGGTTGTGGCTCCAGGAGTACCTAAACTAATGGCCCGTAAAAAAGCGACCCTGAATCTTGATCGACTCAACCAACGGGCGACGGCAGAATTCACCGCCGAAAAAGCCTATGAAAATGAAGTTAACCAAAATCTAAAGCTCCTGTTGTTTGAGGATATTTTGGATCGTCCGGGGGGAGATGCCCGTCCCCTCAATGATAAACACGTCCAGGAATTGGTCGATTCGATCCTGGTGCTGGGTTTAATTACTCCTTTGACGGTGGATCGCCATGGTCATCTACTGGCCGGGGGACATCGTCGGGAGGCCCTTTATCAAATTAAACTAGCCCACCCCGATCAATATGCGAGTTTATTTCCCGAAGGAATTCCGGTGCGGGTGGTGGATATTGACGCGGCGGCGGATGCTGTGGATGCCCTGCAAATTGAAATCGAAGAAAATACCCAACGGAAAAATTTTACGGTCACGGAGATTCGGGAGGCGGCAAAAAAGCTAGAAACTGCTGGTTATAAACGCTTACGGGGCCGACCCAAGACGGGAGAAAAATCCTTGAAACGGGAACTGGCTAAGGTTTTTCGGCTTTCTGAGGATCGGATTCAGCGCATTTTAAATGATTCTGCCCCAAAAGGTAGGCGTACACCTACCTTTTCGCCGGAGTCGGCGATCGCCACCGTCGAAAAATGGTCAAAACAACTGGCAGAGAGTGATGACACAAGCCTCAAGCCGATTCAAACCCAATTAAAAAAGCTCTTGGGGGAACTGCGCAAACTGCCGCCGTCGAGTCCTTAAAAAAGGTATGTTTCTAAAAGGTAGGTGCGCACCTACCTTTTTTTTAACTTTCCGAAGACCCAATGAAATTAACCCAAGACATGGAGTAAAAAGCGCGATGTATCATCAACCGTCGGAAATTTGTTTTCGTTTGCCCCAATGGTTGCAGGCATACAGCAGCCAATATCAACCGACCCCAGGCGATCGCCAAAAAATGCGGTTTGTGGTGGGTGCCGCCCGGGAAAATATTATTCAAAAAACAGGCGGGCCCTTCGGGGCCGGGATTTTTAACATCAAAACCGGGGAACTGATCGCCCTAGGGGTGAACCTCGTGACTAGCGAAAATTTATCGTTGCTCCACGCGGAGATGGTGGCAATGGCGATCGCCCAACGCAAATTTAACCAATACAATTTCAGCACTGCAAATTTGCCTGCCCTGGAGTTGGTTACCAGTACCGAACCCTGTGCGATGTGTTTGGGGGGAATCCACTGGTCTGGCTTAAAGCGCGTAGTCAGCGGAGCTAGGGGCGTTGATGCGGAGGCCATTGGTTTCGACGAAGGGCCAAAACCCCCAAATTGGCAAACGGCCCTTGAACAGCGCGGCATTATCGTGAAAACAGAAGTGGAGCTGGCTTTTGCCCAGGGGGTCTTGCAATTTTATCAGGCGCAACAGGGGCCAATTTATAATGCCTAGGCTAGGTGACGCAACGGAAAATTAGCCCGAACTTGCCAATGGCGGCCATTGTGTTGTAGCAAACTCAAACCCCCAGCGGTAAAATAATGGTTTAGAGAACGCTCCCGAAAAAAGGCCCAGGCCCGGTCAAAATTAGTACGGCTTAAATCTTTAAAAGCGATGGTCACATGGGGACAAAAAGGGCGATCGCCGTAGCGTTGCGCCTGAATGTTTAATTGTGTCCCAAAGGCCGTTTTTAATTGGGATTGGCAGTCTTGGAGTGGGGGAGTCAGTTGGACATCGATATAGATCACGCGCGGCGCAAAACAGTTAAAACCCGTCAACTGTACCGGGAAACTCATTTGGTTCTGGGCAAAGATTTGGAGAACGTTTTCGAGGTGATCAATGTCTTCGACTGGCAATTTAAAGGGCGGTTGCAGGGTAATGTGGGGTGGCGAATTGAGCGCCTTTTTAGTTTGGAATCGCTCAACGCAATAGTATTGCCAGCCAGAGGCGATCGCCCCTAGGTCGGGCGGTAACAACAACGCGACGAAAAATAACGATTGGGCCATAGAGATAAATTTAACAAGATGACCAAGCCCGTTGAAAGACTTCGTAAGGCAAAATTTTTGACCAGTCCCAGAGCAATTTATAACAGTAGCGTCGATTGGGGGAATTGGGGGTTACTGTCTGATAAATGTGTTTTACTTGGGGCAAAACGAGGGGCAGTTGTTCCAGCTCAACTAACTGACCGAGGGTATCAACAGCCAGCTTGAGGGTACTTTTTCGGCGAGCCTGGCGGAGGGCTGTGAGCAGATTGGGAATCAGATCTGGGTGGTCAGGCAAATAACCACTGAGACGAGCAACTAGCCTGGTGCGCTGATCGAGGTTGGTTTCTAGACTCAATTTTTTTAAGAGACTTTGGCTAGCCAGGGCCTGTTCACGGGACGATTTAGGCTGGAGCGATCTCTCCGAGATCCGCTTTGCGGTGCGCCGTCGGGTGGGCAGAGTTTGACTAACAGTATCTGTTTGCACGAAAGGATGATCCGGACAAATTTCCCGGAGGGTGGCGATCGCCTGGGGAGACGTTGCCGCAAGCTCTAACAAAGTGGCGATCGCCTGGGGATGATAGGGCTGGAGTTTACCGAGACGCAGGGCGGCTTTACGGCGGATGGTTGCTTTTTGATCCGCTGCCAGCAGGCGGGTAAGACTGGCAATGACTAGGGCATTATCGGGAACGATGGCCCCTAAACTACGGCAGAGATTAAGTTGAAAATTCGGATCTGCGGTTTCCGTCAGCAGATCTTCGAGGTTGGCGATCGCCGTTGGATTGCCGAAATCATGGTTTTTGCCGAGGCTATGGGCTGCTAACCAACGGTCAAAGGCATCGGGATGGGTCACTAAAAATTGCTCGAGGGTAGTCACCACCCGCTGGCGATCGCTTCTGGAGAGCGCAATGCCTGCCTCCTCAACTAGGGGCGATGGTAACTTGGGTTGTCTCTGGGCGGTGACAAAGCGCCATTGCACCAGTTGATCGATCACTGCTTGCCCTTGGGAAAATTCCGGAAACTCAGCTAAAGCTTTGCCAACAAAACAGGTGGCGCGTACTTCGTAGAAACCACCACAATGGTCTTGCCAGTGCAAAAGCGCTTGCAGAAAATTTTCTTTTTCGCCTGCGGCAATCTCTTCGCGTCCCAGCCACAGCAAAATCGTTTCCTGCCAACCCAACGAAAATATCGGATATTCGCCGCCTTCGTCAATAAAAATCTCCCAGTGGGCGATCGCCGTTGCCGCAAAGTATTCTTGAAACGTTAAATGATGGAAAGCGTAGACATTTTCCCCCGTTGTTGCAGAGCGACTGACCCGCTTTAACCACCCCAATTGGAGCGCGAGGGTAAAAAAATCAGGATCAACGGCATCGAAAAACGGTTGAATTTCAGCCTGACGAAACCGAGCTTTTGCGGGATTTTTTTGAAGCACCTTGAGAGCGCACTGCCCCAAAATTTGATTCAGTTGTTGGCGTTGGGCTTGGGTCGTGGGAAAAGTATCCTGTTTCCAGTCATAGAAAGCCTCCACAAACTGGCGATACAAAATGGCTTTTGTCCCCGGTAATTTGCCTTGGGTGAGCTGCCAGGTGCGACACAGTAAGGTCAAATACAGCGGCTGGCGCGCAACCCCACGAATGCGACTGTGGATACTGCGGTTTAGTTCACCATAGAGGCGATCGCCGAGTTGAGGTTGTCCTTGAAACCATTTTTGGATAAAGCATTGCACTTGTTTGCGCTGGGCATCATCACTAAAGCCCTGGCAACGGTGGATCACAAAATCAGTGAGGGCATTTTTCCCTGTGTCCCACACCGCACTGCGACAACTCAAAACGACGGAAGCATTGCCTAACCAGCCCTGGAGTTCCCGGTCGAGTTTGAATGACGCTTGGCTAAGATTGTCCCCCATTTCATCAAGGGCATCTAAAAATAACCAGACCCGTCTGTTTTGAATCAGTTCAGCAAATGCAGTTTGGATTTTTGGCGCGATGGTAAATTGCTTAAAAAGCTGCTTTAGCCAAACTTCAAGCAAATAATTTTCTAGCGATCGCCCCCCCACGTCGGCCAGGGGGATCCAAACGGGTAGATCTTCGGTTGCCGACAAAGCCAGAGCCAACTGTTGCAAAAAAGTTGTTTTTCCGGCCCCTGGCTCCCCAATGATCGCCAGGCGATTATGGGAGAGATGGCGATATTGCGCCAAAAAATCCTGGGGATCATCGCTTGGGGAATCTTCCTCTGCATGGGTGGCAGTTACTCCCAAGGGCACGTACAAATCCGCTAATTCAAAGGCCATGCCATCCCCCGCCGTTAGGGGATTACTGGTTAAGTGGGTATCCAGCGCTTGCCGACACAGGCTTTGCCAGTCCGGGTGAGTTGGGTCATGATCTGTTTGAGAATTCTCCTGAAAATTATTTTGCTTCTTCTCGGATATCTCCAAGCGACGCGCGGCCCAAGTTTGATTAAACTGTTGTATATTTTCTGCCCGCGCCCAGCGATCGCCCCAGAAATTTAAGGAAAAATGCCAAGTATCAGACCCTCGGATCGTTGTGCGGTGATCCTCTAAAATCCCCAAAAAACTTTCTAAATCCTTGAGGGCCGTTTTCAATTGGGGTACGGTTAAAGGCGTAGTAGTGAGTGCCGTTAAAGTTTGCAAATGGCGCAATTTTGTCTGCACCACCAGTCGTCTGGGGGATTGCCAATGGACTTTTATTGTTGTCCGTAGTCGGTCTAGTTGGCGTTCATCTGCATCGAGGGCATCGTTCGCAAAATCAAGCAAGCCAAACAGTAGCGTGTGCGATCGCCCCTGGGGAATTTTTCCGTAACTTTGCTTTGGCATACCCTCTAGTGTCCCATAAGGATCACCAACCAAAACAACCACAACCCATTGGCGATCGCCTTAACCCTTCAAATCCTAAGACTCGACTTTGACGCCGCGCCAAAACGCCACATAACCTTTAATATTTGCGGCTTTCTCCTTGGGTTCTGGGTAATACCAAGCCGCATCCTTATTTTCTTCTCCGGCTACGGACAAGGTGTAATAGCTAGCCTGACCCTTCCAAGAACAAGTGGTGTGGGTGTTACTCGGCTTAAAATACTCTGTTTTAATGGCATCGGGGGGAAAATAATAGTTGCCTTCTACCACCTCGTAGCGATCGCTTTCTGCCACCACTGCACCATTCCAAATTGCCTGGGCCATCGATATAATCTCCTAATTTTTGCCGTAAAATTATTACGTTTAGAGTTTAACGCACCCGCCTATCTACTGTGGTGAAAACCAAGTCAACTTAGTCTTACAAGCTGCTTTGAATTGTGGGCCTGATCGCCAAGCTTTAATCAGGATTAATTCTGTCAGAAATTATTCTAGGGATAGTCAGCTTAGTGACGAATTCAAAAAATTAAATTAACAGTCACAATATTATTGGAATTTATAAAATTAAACACTATATTTTAGGTTGGTACAGTGCAAAGAGCCCACGCAATAAAATAGATTAACTGCTATTGTTTGCCTTTGGATTCTGCCTTAAGCGCAAAAAAAAATTCGCCCCAATTGCCTAGATCGGGACGAATATAGCTTGATGGAGGAAACTTGTAAAAAACTATGGACGACACCCGGTTGTCATGGGTCAGGTAACTGTGGCGAGCATCGGGGGCGTAGTCGGGCATTCAGTCAAGGGTCGCAATAACCAAAAAATCAGAATGCTTGTATTGGTACATAGTTTCTTTTTGTAATGCTGTAATTGACTGAGACGTTAGAGGACAAGGGCATTTTGAGGGAAAAGGCAAAACCCCATAGAACTTTGCCTTTAGGGTTGGTGATATAAGTTTGACAATAGCATTTAAACTATGGACTTAAAATTTAGTATAGCTATTATTCAATGAAATGTAAACAGGTTCAGCCTTAGTATTCCGAGGAAAAATATAAGTAAAACTTATGATAATGCTGTTTTTTAGGGCGGCGATCGCCTTCAAGGTAGCTACAGTGATGCTGAAATGCCCCAAGCTACCGGAGATTGAGGGGAGTTTTGGTTTAAATTTCTGGAAAAAATTTTTTATTGCTGAGAACGAAGATGTCTTTTTAGATCAAAGAAAAGAGTCAATTATTCAAGAGTTGTATAGATAAGAGAAAAACTTCTACACGTAAAACCCTCCCCAGGAATAGCCTTAATGGACAAACGGCGAGAATCAACTGAATAAAGTATCGTTGGGTTTTGCAATTCAGCGAGAATTCCATCCATTGCACTGGGAGATTGTGCTTCAACAATTGCTCTTTCTTCTGCATTTAAAAACGCAATGGTTTCTGATGTTTCATTAATACTTTCTGAACAACGCAATAGAACTGCCTCAGCGGGAATTTCTATGGCATCTAA
Source organism: Picosynechococcus sp. NKBG042902 (assembly GCF_963864045.1). Classification (NCBI taxonomy): domain Bacteria; kingdom Bacillati; phylum Cyanobacteriota; class Cyanophyceae; order Chroococcales; family Geminocystaceae; genus Picosynechococcus; species Picosynechococcus sp. NKBG042902. The sequence continues at coordinate 17,861 of NZ_CAWLTV010000051.1, forward strand.
GATTCGATTGTAAGCTCTGCCATCATCAAAATTAGAGATTGAATCAAAGAATAAAAAATATTGCTGTTCAAATTGAAAAATATTGACACCCAAAGAACTTGGCGCGAACACGTCATTACTCGGAATATCCAACAACCAACCCCCTTGATTGCTCCCTTGCTGGGGCAGACCGATGAAAATACCAGGGCGATTAATGGGCATTCCCCTCGTATTTGGGTCTTGGTAATAAACCAAACCCTGGAAATCTTCGGCTTGTAATAAGGGAGTAGCACTAATTTGGGAACTTGCCCCAGGAATAACGGCTATGGAACCTAAAATTACGAACGCGATCGCCGCACTATTTTTGGTTAAAGTTTGAAACATGAGTCATGGAGGTAAAAAATATTAAGGTGACAGCTTGAGATGGGACTTGGGATTTGGTCTTTCTGGATTTAATTCAAATATCTTATAAAATACTTCCTTAATTTTAGCTGATCTTTTATATTGGCTGAATTTATCATGCTTAAAAGTTAAGAAAAAGTTATCAAACAAAATTTATATCCATATAACCCGTCAGGAGCAATCTTTTATTTTTATGTTTATTCTAGAAGGAGATTACATAGGTTAATCAATTTGTTTAACTGTTCATTGAGTTAAGGTCATGAAACATCATCCCCTGCAATCTGTGTGTCAGCATCTCAGTCAAATTGAAATTAGTAATCCAATCACAGTACGTCTAATTTGCCGGGTTATTCCTACTTGCTGTCCTTGTGAACGAAAGATAAATCTTTTTGGTGTAGTAATAATTGAGATCCCCCCCTTGTGTAAGCTGAATTCCTTTTATGAAGAGTTAATTGGTTTACGGTTTCGGGCGCTTTCTTATTTAGCCGATGTTTGCCATGAGGATGGCCACCGTTATTGTTAATTAACAGTTCAAGAATTCTTCCATCATGCATAAGCTTCCACAGTCACTACAAGAAAAAAATAACTCTGGTTGGTCTCTTCAGGTTTATAGTGGCGATCGACGCTTGATTTGTATCATCAATTCATCCCATGTTTGGCTCCTCTGTTTGGGGATTACTTTCGGACTCCTATCGGGATTAATGTTTAAAGAAATTATGCCAGAGGTTACTACTAAACCAACGAATTCTGAAATCAATTCAGCACTCACGATGCCTATCGGAATCGATTAGATTAGTCATTGTTAGTTCGATTTACTCATTCAAAAAATCCACGAGATGCGATAGATTAATTATCTATCGTTTTTTATGGCTTGATAATTTTAAAAAGAAAAAAATCTGTCCTAATTGTCTAGATTAAAACAGATACAGCTCGATGGAGGAAACTTTTGAAAAACGAATGACTACGCCGCTTCGTCATGGGCAAACCGATTGTAGAGAAAGTCGAGGGCGTAATTCCGCAATTCGTAATATTCGGGGTCTTCCATAATTCGGTCGCGATCGCGGGGACGGGAGAAAGGAATGGTCAGAATTTCACCAATTTTGGCGTGGGGGCCGTTGGTCATCATCACAAGGCGATCGCACAAAAAGAGGGCTTCGTCGATGTCGTGGGTAATCATCAAGACGGTGCAACGGTGGTCGTTCCAAATTTGCAGCAACTCCTCTTGTAATTCTTCTTTGGTGATCGCATCTAACGCGCCGAAGGGTTCATCGAGAATCAAGACTTCAGGAGGAATTGCTAAGGCTCGCGAGATGGACACCCGCTGTTTCATTCCCCCAGACAATTCTTTTGGTAATTTATCCACAGCATGGCGCAGGCCGACCAGATAAATGTGTTCCTCGACGAGGGCGCGTCGTTCCTGGGCCGAAACTCCCTTCATCACCTCACCGACAGCCAGAGCAATATTTTGATATACCGTCAACCAAGGCAGCAGTGAATAGTTCTGAAAGATTACCATTTTATCCGGGCCCGGTTGCTTCACCCGTTGTCCTTCGAGGGTAACAATCCCTTCCGTGGGTAAATCTAAACCCGCAATCATATTCAAGAGCGTTGATTTCCCACAACCAGAGTGACCGATTAGGGAAATAAATTCCCCTTTTTTAATTTCGAGATCAATCCCCTTGAGGGCCATATATTCATCACCCCCCGACAAGGGAAACACCTTGTCAATACTATCAGCCGCAACAAAAACACTCATAAGTTTTTACCAAGCAAAATGGTGATCAATTAGTTCTAGAAGGTATAAGTCGTACGCAAAGCAAAGACGCTGGTTGTCTCATTTTGGGCATCCCCTTCCGGATTGAAAATTACAAATGCCCCTGGTGTAATGCTGATGTGATCATTGATTTGATGGCGATAAAAGGCTTCCAATTGGTAGGGGGTTTGGCGATCGCCAATATTTGCCGGACTTAAACTCGCCCCATTGCCTGCATCCACCCGATAGAGCGGTTGACCAAACAAAATCCCTGCCGCGTTCCCCTTAGCAAAGGCATCTGGAAAATATAGCCCCGCCATCCAACTGCTCAGATTCGTATAGGCAGAGCCACTCCCCGCTTGATCCGTCATAATGTATGCCCCATAACCCGTCAGATTAACCTTCGGACTAACACGCCAATTCACCGTTGCCCCAAAGGAGTTAAATTGCACCGGGGTGGTCAGCGGCAAATCTCCCAAAATTCGTGTCTCAGCCCCCGTTAAACTCGTACCTGCAATGTTGATCTGGTGGTAGCTATAGGCATAGTTCAAACCCAAATCAAGTTTGTCATTGGGGTAAAGGGTCAGTTGTGTCGCAGCGATAAAACTGCCATTGAACAAGCCAGCCCCCAACGGTGTCCCCGGAAAACCTTCATTACCAGGGATTGCCGCATTGACGGATCCATAGAGTGCCCGCCAATCGATGACATCATTGGGTTTATAGATAAAGCCCGCTGCGGAAGCAAGTCCCGTGCCACTTGTGCCGCCAGACATCCGCAACACCGGATTTAAAGTTGCAAACCGAGAAAGTGCTCCTTGGCCCTCACTGGCAAAGGGAAGAATTGCCGGAAATGCATCGGTGACTTCCGCCTTCGGGCCGATAAATGCCGTCAACTTATCTGTGATTGGCGCAATGTAGAGCAACTTGTACAGACAAAGGCTGTTGTTACCGCAACTGGGTTCAAGATTTTGCGGATTAAACCCAGCAAATTGCGGTTCCCAAGCGAGGCTAGTCATTCCTTCTCCGAGAATAGAGGCATCATTCGGGAAGAGGGTTTCAGCGACGCTACCGGTACCTGTAATGCCTTTACTTGCCGTGAAATTATAGGCTTGCAAACCGGTGATTAGAGCATCTTTGCCGGTAAAACTGGTGGTCAAATTCAGCCGCAGACGATTATTAAAGGTAATCTGAGCATCGTTGCCCTCTGGTTCGCCACCCGTTGCCCCACTGATAGAGAAAATAGCTTCCCCATTCAGTTTTGTGGTCGTTGAAAATTGTTGGTTTTCGAGTTCACTGGTGCGGGCTTCGAGATCATCAACCCTTGCGCCGAGGGTAGCTAATTCTGCCTGAAACTCGTTGGTCAATCGCCGGAGGGTCGCGAGATCGCTAGAGGATACATCGGCATTATTACCTTGAATCTGCCGTTCTAGGGTATTGAGGCAAGCATTTAGTCCGGCGGCAAATTCATAACGGCTCAGGGGGCGATCGCCACGGAATGTTTGATCCGGATAACCAACAATGCAACCATACCGTTCCACTAGACTTTGTAGGGCTTCATAGGCCCAATCCGTCGGCTTCACGTCCCGTAATCTCGATACTGAGGCCATTTGTCCCATGGAGGCCGAGGCTAGATAACGAGTCTCCTGTAGTGTTGGTGAACTCAGCGATGTTTCCGAATTAATTTCCTGGGCCTGTAGTGGCGGAGCAGCCTGAAAAATATTGCCCCCAACGATCAAAGTAGTCAGCCAAAAAAGTTGCTGTTGTCTCATAACAGTAGATTCCTCCTCGATAAATATAAAACTGTTTAAAATGCCCAAGAAAGTTCCAATTGTTTCTGTGCTAAAACTCTAATTACTACAAAGAAAATATGGGTAAGCTGCCATGCCAGTGATGATCAAAAATTTACGACGACTGTATTGATTCATATATTTGTGTTTACTTTGACTAGGTACTGTACTCGATTGATCGAAGGATCAGTGACGGGAAACTGCGAGAGAGAAAGGGCAGAATCCCCAAGGACATTGCCCTTAAACTTGGCCTATTGATAGTCTTTCGACTATGAATGTGAGATTTAATATAGTCCTAAGACCATGACATGTAAATAAGCTGGGGTTGAGTCTTTCTGGGCAAAATAATAACTAAAACTTATCTAAAATTGGTTCAAAAAATGCTTTCGGGTACTGCATCGTGAATTTTTTCTGGGATTGTGGCTATGGCAACTGCAATGTTTATGCTGTGATGTGAGCAAGTCATGCCAGTAGATGATGATGTAAAGAATCGTTGATCCTTATTGGGGAGATTGGTTTGTTTTGGCGTGGGTTGTGACAGCATCAAATGAATTATGTGTTGTGATGGGTCACAGTGATGGAACCAAATCATATTTGGACATTTGTTCCGGAAGATGTTTATGCTGTCCTGGAATCTCAACCTGACGGCTTATCGGCCCAAGTAGCGCAGCAACGTTTAGAAAAGTTTGGGCCAAATGCGCTACCGGAACCGCCCCAACGACCCCTATGGTTGCGTTTTTTAGATCAAGTCACTCACTTTATGGCCCTGTTACTCTGGGTAGCGGGAATTTTGGCATTTGTATCGGGGACGCCGGAACTGGGTTGGGCGATTTGGGCCGTGATCTGGGTGAATGGCATTTTTAGCTTTTGGCAGGAATTCCAGGCGGAAAAATCCCTAGCAGCTTTGAAAAAGGTGTTGCCCGCACAGGTGAAAGTGTACCGAGATGGTGCGCTCCAATCGATTCCGGCGGTGGAACTGGTACCGGGAGATGTGATGCAACTGGAAGAAGGCGATCGCCTTTCTGCGGATGCGCGGTTGGTCGCTTCAGAAAGTTTATATCTGGATCTTTCGGTGATGACGGGGGAATCTTTGCCTGTGGCGCGGAATGCCTATCCGGTACGGGTGCGAGAAACGGCGTCCGTGCGTGATGGCCAGCCCCTCCGCCGGGGAGAACAACCCACCCGAGAAAAAACAAATCCTGCAGAAATTGCCAATTTACTCTTGGCGGGGGCGACAGTTTCGTCGGGGCGGGGGGTGGCGGTGGTCTATGGCACCGGTGCCCAAACGGAATTTGGTCATGTGGCCCATCTAACAACCAATGTGAAACGGGAACCCAGTAGCCTCGAAATTCAGGTGGGTAAGATTGTCCGCGTTATTACGGCGATCGCCTTGACGATGGGCGTGATTGTTTTTCTGTTGACGGAATTTTTAGTGGGGATGGAACTGCGGGAAAGTTTCGTCTTTGCCATTGGCATTATCGTTGCCCTCGTGCCAGAAGGATTGCTGCCGACTGTTACCCTCGCCCTTGCCATGGGTGTCCGGCGGATGGTGCGCAAAAATGCCCTGGTGCGCCGTCTTTCTGCGGTGGAAACCCTCAGCGCCACCACGGTGATCTGCACGGATAAAACGGGCACCCTCACGAAAAATGAAATGACCGTCCATTACCTCTGGTTGCCCTGGTTAACCGAAGCAGAATTGCCTGTTCAACCGCCTCTACAAACCCCTAATCACGGCCAACCCGGAGAAATTCAACCCTTTTTAATTGAAGTCACTGGTGCTGGTTATGACCCTGGATCGGGCACCGTGAATTTAGCCGGAGACTTCACCGCCCGCTGGAAAATTGACCTGTTATTGACGGGGGCTGCCCTTTGTTCTAATGCCCAGCTCATCCACCTCGACACACCGAGCCGCTGGCAGGAAATAGGCGATCCCACCGAAGCTGCGCTGATTGTTGTCGCGGTTAAGGCCGGCTTAAATATTGAACACTTACAACAACAATATCCCCGGTTACGGGAAATTCCCTTTGATTCTCGCCGGCGACTGATGACTGTGGTCTTAGATTGGCAGGAGTCAGATATTTGGCAGAGCGAACTGCCCTGTATGGCCTTTACAAAAGGGGCACCGCTAGAGGTGTTGCGCCATTGTCAGGCGGTGTTGCGCAATGGGGCGATCCAAACTTTGGGCCATGAACAGTGGGAAGAAGTGGTACAAGCCAATGATCGCCTTGCAGCCCAGGGGTTTCGGGTGTTGGGGGTGGCGGCGCGACGGGGACAACGGGATTTGGTTAATCTGCGCGCCCAGGATCTTGAGCGGGATTTAATTTTTATTGGTTTGATTGCGATGTTTGATCCGCCCCGGCCAGAGGTGAAGCAGGCGATCGCCCAATGTCATACCGCTGGCATTAAGGTGACGATGGTGACGGGGGACTATGGCCTCACGGCCCAGGCGATCGCCCAACAAATTGGCATTGTTAATCAGCAAGTCCGGGTCGTCACCGGAGAAGGCATGGGCCATCTGTCTGATGCTCAACTGCGGCAAATCCTGAAATATCGTTCGGGCCTCGTGTTTGCGCGGATGTCTCCCGAACAAAAATTGCGCCTGGTGCAAGCCTATAAAGACATTGGGGAAGTGGTTGCAGTGACGGGGGATGGGGTGAATGATGCTCCGGCTTTACGGGCGGCCCACATTGGCATTGCCATGGGGTTAAATGGTACCGATGTCGCCAGGGAAGCGGCGGATATCGTCCTTACCGATGACAACTTTGCGACGATCATTAGCGCTGTAGAACAGGGCCGCGCCGTTTACCAAAATATCCGCAAATTTATCACCTATATCTTGGCTTCTAATGTCGCGGAGGTGGTGCCTTTTCTGTTGATGGTGGCCCTCAAAATTCCCCCAGCTTTGGTCATTATGCAAATTTTAGCGGTGGATTTGGGCACGGATATGATCCCGGCTTTGGCATTGGGCACCGAAGCAGCAGAAGTGGGCATTATGACCCAACCCCCCCGTAAGAAATCCCAAAATCTCCTGGGGCGATCGCTCCTTGTGCGCGCCTACTGTTTTTTGGGTCTCATTGAAGCGGCTTTAGGTATGGTGGGCTTTTTTATTGTCTGGTGGGGCCATGGCTATAGTCTGGCGGAGCTCCAGGCCATTACCCCTAACCTTTTGCAGCACAGCGCTGATGCGGCTACCACTGCCATCTATGCCCAAGCTACTACCATGACCCTTGCCGTGATTGTCGCTTGCCAAGATGGAAATGTGTTTGCCTGTCGTTCTGAAAATATCTCGATTTTTCGCCTGGGATTTTTTCCAATCCATTAATTTGGGTAGGTATTGCTACTGAGTGGATCTTGGTGATTTTGATTACGAAAAGTGCTTTTTTCCAGGAGATTTTTTTCACCGCTCCCCTCGAACCTTGGCAATGGCTTACATTGATTGTTTGCCCGCCTCTGATTTTGGGTTTTGATGAATTGTGGAAACGCTTTTTTGCGCCTCGCTGGGACTGATACCAGGGGCAGCTTTATTTTTATTGAAAAATGACTTGAAAAATATTGCTCCCCGTCCACAGCAGACCAATAATGACCCCCATAAAAACCAAGGCGATCGCCATGCCGATCAAGCTCAAAACCCCATCATTTTCCTGGAGGCCGAGGGCCGCAAAAAAAATGGCGATCGCCGGCACCGTATTCGCCCCCGGAATCGGTAAAACCACCAATAGGGCCATGGCCGACAAAACAATTCCCAAAATAATTCGTCCCGGCAGACTGTGACAAATGGGCGTCAGACGGGGTTTTGTGATTTTCTCGACCCTTTTTAACCAGGGAATCAGATAACCCATAAACCGCTGAATTTGCGGTAGGGAAAAAGACGTTTGGAGAACTTTGCGGGGCACCCAAGGTTTAGACTGCCCCAGACATAGTTGCAGGGTGATCGACAGCATCGCCATGCCAAAAATAAAGGAGGTGCCAGGAATTGCAAAAATACTCAAAAAAGCAATGAGCGCCAGGGGAAAACCAAATAATCTTTCCTCGGTGAGGGCAAAAACATTGGCTAGGCTCACCTTCTCCGGACGTTCCTCCTCAAAAAAATAGTGGTGTAGTTTTTCAGAAAGTTTTTTCATGCTGACTGGGCGAGCCAAAAAACGGCTTATTTACTGATAGCGTTCGAGAAAATCCAGGGCCTCATTGCGCAGATCATAGTATTTCTGAGTTTCCCGCAGTTCGTGGATATGTCGGGGTCGAGGGAGATCCACCGTTAAAACTTGCCCAATTGTAGCCTGGGGGCCATTGGTCAGCATCACGATTTTGTCAGACATAAACAGGGCTTCGTCAACGTCATGGGTAATCATCATCACGGCCTGGCGGTGGTTTTCCCAAATGTCGAGGACTTGGGTTTGCAGTTTCGGTCGGGTCAGGGCATCGAGGGCACCAAAGGGTTCATCGAGGAGGAGCATTTTTGGCCGAGTCGCTAAAGCTCTCGCAACCCCTACCCGCTGTTTCATCCCGCCAGAAAGTTCGTGGGGATATTTGTCGGCGGCGGCGGTGAGATTGACCATGTGGATATGTTCGTTAACAAGGTGGCGGCGATCGCCTTTAGAAAGATGCTTGTGAACTTCATCCACAGCTAGGCGGATATTGTCCCGGACCGTTAACCAGGGTAAGAGCGCGTAGCCCTGGAAGACCATCATCCGGTCAGCACCGGGGCGGCGAATCAGTTTGCCCTCTAGGGTGACATGGCCAGCGCTGGGTTTTTCTAAACCCGCAACGATCCGCAGCAGGGTCGATTTACCGCAACCAGAATGGCCAATGACAGAAACATATTCCTGGGCACCAATGGTGAGGTTGATATCTTCGAGGACAACAAACTGACTCCCATCGGCCTTGGGATATTGTTTGTGAATATGCTCAATGGCTAGAAAAGTATCGTTGGGAGATTCCATGGCGGCAGGGGAGGGGAAAGATTGGGGTCTAGTCATAGATTTGGGATGCTAATTTTGTAATGGGGGTTTAACTGACGGGATAGATTTGGGGACGGTTGGCCCGCAGTTCAAAACTATTGAGGTAACCGACTGGGTCGCTTGGGTCGAAGGCTTTTTGGTCGATAAAGGCAGTGGCTGGTTCTACCTTGTAATCTTCGCTGGGACTGGTAATCCCCATTTCGACGGCAATGTCCCGGTAAAGATCGGTGCGCCAGGCTCGCTTGGCGATCGCCTCTAGATCGGTTGGCAATGTTTCAATTTGGCCCCAGCGGGCTGCTTGGGTCATTAACCAAATCCCCTGGGACTGCCAGAGAAATGTGGAGTGATCATGGGGAATTGTCGAAGTTTCGGGGTGCAGCTCAAAAAAGGTCGTCGTATCTAAACTGCTCTCTAGCCGTTGCTGGGCATCAAAACCGCCATAGTCGTAATCCCCGACAATGGCCGGACGAGTATAGTTCACGTTGGCCCCTGTAAAGGCCCGTTCAGCAATAATGCTTGCCACTTCTTGCCGATGATTGGGGTCGCCACAATACTGACAGGCTTCGATTAAGGCTTTGACGAGGGAGCGGTAGGTTTTGGGGTATTGTTCAATGAAAGATTCTGCCACCGCCAGCACCCGATCCGGATGGCCCCGCCACACATCTCGCCCTTGGATGAACGTAAACCCAATGCCTTCATTTTTGGCGATCGCCCTAGTATTCCAAGGTTCTGCCACCATGTAGGCTTGCATCGCCCCGATCCGCATATTGCTCACCATCTGGGGCGGCGGCGTAATGACTAATCGCAATTCCCGCATCGGATCAAGGCCAATGGCGGCGACTAAATAACGGGCAAAATATTCATAAATCGAAGAACTTAGGGGAATCCCCCAAGCGCGGTCATCAAGGGGAGATTTTTGCCAAAAACTGCGGAGATCTCGGCCAAATTTAGCTAAATCACCTTGGTAATCTGGCCATGGTTTTATGCCAGCCTCCCAAAGCTGTCGGTTCATGGTTAAAGCATTGCCATGGCGGTGGAGGGTCATCGCTGCCACCAACGGAAAAGCCCTAGCTCCTTCGGCACCAATTCGCGCATTGGTCACAGCCCCAGAAACCACCGGCGACGCATCCAATCGACCGAAGATCAGTCCATCACGGGCATTGGCCCAACTGGCTTCGCGACTGAGTTGGACATTCAAACCGTATTTCTGGAAAAAACCTTTTCTGTAGGCGATCGCCAAGGGCGCACAATCATTCACTGGCACAAAGCCCACCGTTAAATTCGGTTTTTCCAAACTTTCTGGCCGTACCAAGGGCTCAACCGCTAAAGCGTGGGGTAAACGACCCTGAATCTTTTTATCCGTTGGGGCAGTACAAGCACCATAAACTAATGCCGAAGCCGTTGCCCCCATCCCAAACACAAAGGAGCGTCTACTTATTTTATTCATTGCAGTGATGCTCCTAATGCTGGGCCGGACGATGGGTAATCGCCGTTTGTAGATATGCGAGGGCCGAATCTAGGATCAAGCCTGTGATGCCGATGACAAATACCGCCAAAAATACCGAACTCACATTCAGACGATTCCATTCGTCCCACACAAAAAAACCGATACCAATGCCTCCGGTAAGCATTTCCACCGCGACAATGACCAACCAAGCGACTCCCATGCTGATCCGCAGACCTGTGAAAATGTAGGGTAAACTCGCTGGCAAAATAACCCGCCATAGTTGTTTCCAGCGGGGCATTTCTAACATTCGCGCGACTTCGAGATAATCCCTCGGTACCTGGGCCACACCTTCTGCGGTGTTGATGATCGTTGACCAGAGGGAGGTGATAAAAATGACAAAAATCGCCGAGGGTTCTGCCCCATTAAAAATCGACAAGGCGATCGGTAGCCAAACTAAGGGCGATACAGGTTTGAGAATTTGAATAATTGGATTAATTGCGAGCCAGGCATTACGGGAGAGGCCAATCCAGATTCCCACCGGGATCGCCACCAAAGCCCCCAAAATAAAACCAATAATCACCCGGCGCAAACTGGCCAGAAGCAACCAACCTAAACCCAAATCCCCAGGGCCGCGCCGATAAAAGGGATGCAGAATAAAATCTAGGTTGTTGACCAATGCTTCTAGGGGCGTCGGCATCATTTCGCCCCGCACTAAGGCGATCGCCCACCAGAGCAGTAACAATCCCCCAAAACCATAGAGGGGTAGCCAAACTTCTTTCTGGAGACTCCCTTGCCAAAAAGGTGGTACCAAAAACTTTCTGACCCCACGGGCCAAACTTGATAATAAAACCATGCAAAATTACCTACCCTTTTTCAATAAATAGAGGGAAGTGATTGGTAACTGACAGTCGTTGTCTGGGAATTCTGATTTACGGTGCGATCGCCGCACTTCAGTCTTCTTCCGATGCTGACGAGGTTAGCTGACGGGCTAGGACTGGAAGATGTCCCTTTTCTGCATATCTCAGAAAATAAGCCCCTGTGTCTTCCCGGTTGGGTTGACGGGTGGTTCCCCCGCTTCAAGGCTTCGTAACCTTGAACTAAGCTGACTTACTCAGTTGGCCTATAAGCTAGCATTTTTTTAATGGATTTGTAAACTAATATATTGACCACCCCCAAAAAATATCAATGTTATCGGATATGTGATAAATATTTTCTCTTGTTTGTTTCTGAAAAAAGTTTAGTGAAATTATCAATCAAAAATAATATTCTAAAAATAGAAAAAATCCCAATTTTTTAGTTGTTGTAATTTTTTTGGTAGTAATAATTTAGACAATCGATGATTTAGTTTTAGAAATAAATCATGGGGAATATAGTTTAGAAATAGCCAACCTCGCGTAAAAATTGTTTACGATCAGAGTGAAGTTCAATTGTTGAGACTGACGATTATAGATTCCATGTTAAATTTCGACCGTGATACCCGCCGCCAGTCCCTAAATCTTGTGGCGATCGCCGCGGCCTTTGTGACTAATATCTTGGCAAATATTAAGCCCCTGGACGGTTTAACCATTGCTGAGATTTCTGACCAATACTTTGCCGCAGTGCCCATTGTGCCTGCCGGTTATGCCTTTTCTATTTGGGGCTTGATCTATCTCGGTTTGATTTCCCTGGCCATTTACCAAGCTTTACCTAGTCAGAAACAAAAACCCCACGCTCGCAAATTGGGTTATGCCCTCGCTTGGAGTAGCTTGGCGCAAATTTTGTGGGTTATTGCCTTTCAATATCAGCGCTTTGTCTTGTCTTTGGGGTTAATTGCCCTCGTGTTATTGCCTTTGGTCTTGCTCTATCAACGGTTTGCGAGTGGGCCCAAGCCATTGCCCAAAAAAGTGAAGTGGTTTATGCAAATGCCGGTCTCGCTTTATTGTGCTTGGATTACGGTGGCGACGATCGTGAACGGGGCCTGCGTTTTAGATTACCTGGGCTGGCAGGGCTGGGGCTTAGGGGCAGCCTTCTGGACAGTTAGTTTGTTGATTGTGGGGATTCTCTTGGCGATCGCCGTGACAATGAAACATCGAGATGTCGTCTATGGCGGTGTATTTGTCTGGGCTTGGGTGGCGATCGCTGTCAAAAATTGGAGTCAGGGAATTATTCCCCTAGTGGCGATCGCTGCTGCCCTCGGTTTAGCTGGTTTATGTGGTGTGATTCTTTGGTTTCCCCAGCGCCTCTCGATTTATCCTACGTCGCAAAAATGAAAGTAACTAATTTTCAGGTTTTCTAATCTTCCGTAAGCTTCATGGCGTTGGCGATCGCCTGGGAGAATTAAGGTCACGGGTATCTAT
>NZ_CAWLTV010000052.1:0-32644 GCF_963864045.1 Picosynechococcus sp. NKBG042902
CCTGTATCGGCGACCTCTACTAAAATTTCTCGGCTTTGGCGTCTGAGGGTAAGGGTGATTATGCCGCCAACGGGGGTGTACTGAATAGCATTGGCAATCAAATTGGCGAGGAGTCGATATAACTGCTCTTCGTTGCCAAGGATTTCAAAGGGGTCATTTGGAGGGATCTCAGCATGGAGGGTGAGATTGGCGGCGATCGCCATTGCTGAGAATTCTTCGATCAAGTCTGTGGCGATGGTCGCCAAGGAGCAGGGTTGCTGGAGGGGTATCGGTTCCAAATCTAGGCGCGATAATAACAATAAATCCTGTACCAAATGGGCAAGACGATTATTTTGACGCTCAATAATTTTTAAAGTTTGACGACTGTCTACCTCCGTCAGTTGTGGTTCCCCAAGGGTAAAGTCAATGGTCGAACGAATCACCGTCAGCGGCGTGCGGAGTTCATGGGCGGCGTCGGCGGTAAATTGTTGAATCTGTAGATAGCCGCGGTAGGCCGGAGTCATCGCTAAATTAGATAGCCACCAACTGGCGGCGAGGACTAAAACCATAACAGTGGGTAGCCCCAGCATTAGCTGCCAGCGCAGGTGGTGGAGAACCGTTTCATATTCTGTGAGCGATCGCCCCACTTGGATATAACCCCAGGGTTGCTGATCATTGGTTTTAAGGAATAGTGTAATTTCGCGGTAGGCAATTCCGTCAGTGTCTATGCGAGTTTGGGGTTGTTCTGACGAGGGAGAATAAGCATTTTGTTCGTAATCTGGCACCTGACCCACAGTTGCCAACAGTTTGCCTGTCTGATCAATGAAACGCACATAATAATTTTCTTGTTGTACGATCCCCACAATATGGCGTCCTTTGGTGATCGCCGAGCTACAGGCTTCAGGTTCTACACATACTACACCAGGTAAAAAATGTTCGACCACGGGTTCTACTTGGCCCACCTCTGCCAAAGCGGGTTCGATGCCATCGTGGAGTGTTCCGGCAATGGTGATCAATTTCCGATTCAGAGATTGCCACTGGTCATGGGCGATCGCCCGATAGAACCCCAGCCCAAAGACTAATAAAATCAGCCCCATCGTCCCAGCGTACAACCCCGCTAGTCGTTGTCTAGTCCGTAAAAAAGCCGGGTTACGATTCATTGACCGCCTTTCCCGGAGCCAAGCGATAGCCCAAGCCATGTACCGTTTCAATCAAATCTTCCGCCCCACAGGCTATCAATTTACGCCGCAGCAAACGCATCTGCGCCGACACCACATTGCTTTTTAGGTCAGCATCCATTGACCACACTTGGTACAAAATTTGATCTCGGCTCAAAATTTGTTGGGGATGTTGCATCAAAAATTCTAACAACTGAAATTCTTTTGCCGTCAGTGTAACCTTTGTACCGTTGTCCGCCCTAATCGTGAAACTGTCATAGTCCAAGGTAAGAGATCCCAAAGTTAAACGGCGTGATTGGAGGTGGGGCGATCGCCGCTGCAAAGCCCTTAGCCGTGCTAACAATTCCGCATTACTAAAAGGCTTGACTAAATAATCATCTGCTCCAGCATCCAGGCCCTGCACGCGATCTTCTATCCGATCCCTTGCCGTCAGCATCAACACTGGCAAAGTATAGTTTGTTTCCCGTAGCCGCTGACAGAGCGCTAACCCCGACAATTTTGGCAGGAGCCAATCCACCACCAACACCGTATATTGCGCCCAAGGACTTTGCAGATAATCCCATGCCGCCTCGCCATCCCTCGCCCAATCCACAATATATTTTTCCCGCGTCAGGGTGCGCTCAATGATTGCCCCTAAATCTGGCTCATCTTCTACCAATAAAATTCTCATTACCCTCGTTTCCACAAAATTTCATTGCTATTTCATTTTTGCCCACTACCATCAAAACCATCATCACAAATTCAATCGAGATTCCATGCGCCAATATATCCTTGCTCTCTTCACTTCCTTAGCTATCCTCCCCGCGATCACACCAGCGGCGATCGCCCAGTCGACCCATGGCAATATGCACCATGCTGAACCCATGGGGACTATGGAAACCATGGACCATAGCGAGCACATGGAAAATATGCACCATGCTGAGCAGATGGAGTCCATGGAAGAAATGAACCACGCAGAACACATGGAAGGCATGAACCATTCTGAACATATGGAGCATTCTCCAGAAGCAAATTCTGACTGTTCCCATAAAACCATGGCAGAACCGACTAGCAGTCTGAACAATACTGATCTCGTCGCCCATGCTGGCCATCAACATGGTCGCCGTAAAACTCCTCCCACAAACAACGGATAACCCAATTCATTAGTTCGGGCTAAATCAGGTGGGGGTTATTCGCCCCTACCCAGGCCCCCATAGCCCCCGTTGTTCCCCTGGTATTTAAGAGATCTAGCCCAAGACCATGCGTTTTTTTAATCAGTCTTATATTCGCTATATTCACTATGCTCTTGTGCCTATTATTCTCCTGCCTTTCCTCCTGACTCTGATTACAGGTTCCCTCTTTCAAGTTGCTGTCCTAACCGACAAAGTTGATCAGTACATTTGGCTGCTGGACTTGCATCGAGGCACATTCGGCAATGTCAATCTTGATTTTATTTATCCATTCTTAAATGCTTTTGGCCTGCTTTTCATGGTCGTGACAGGCTTTATCCTGTGGCTTTTGAAATTTTTGAAAATGATCCAAAAAAGAAAAATAATTTAACTGTTTAATCTCAGTAAATCAAAGAAATAATTATTAAAAATTGACCACGATCAACCCCTACGGATAACAAAATCTGTGATGAAGGAACGATATACAGCCATCAGTCGGCGACAACTATTAAAATTAGCGACGGGATTTGGCGTTAGCGTCGGTTTACATCCCCTACTCCAGCGATCAGCCCGTGCCACGGGGGTTGCTTCACCGATGTTAGGGGAACTCCTGCCGATAGATCGCTATCCAGATCAGATTGATCTTAGAGTCTTTCAGGAGCAAATCAAAATCGGCGATCGCCAAAGTAATGCCATCACCGTCAACGGCACAGTCCCCGGCCCGGTGATTCGCCTCAAAGAAGGACAAATCGCCAAAATTAATGTGAGCAATGAACTCGACAGCGAAACATCGATCCATTGGCATGGGTTAATTTTGCCCGCCACTATGGATGGTGTCCCGGGCATTAGCTTCAACGGCATCAAACCCAAAACCACCTTCAGCTACGAATTTCCCGTCAACCAAAACGGCACCTACTGGTATCACAGCCACAGTGGCTTACAAGAACAACAGGGACATTTTGGTGCCTTAATCATCGACCCACTGAAACCCGAACCCTTTAGCTATGACCGCGATTACGTCGTGATGCTCTCGGACTGGACAGAAGAAGATCCCCATCAAGTTCTGAGTAATCTGAAGAAAGTCAGCACTTTTTATAACTACCAACAACGCACGATCGCCCATTTTGGCGAAGATGCTGACTGGGCAAAGATGCGCATGGATCCTACTGATATTGCTGATGTCACTGGGGCAACCTATACCTATCTGATGAATGGCATGGCGCCAGCGAATAACTGGACAGCATTGTTTAAACGGGGAGAAAAAGTCCGTCTGCGATTTATCAATGCCTCTGCCATGACCTATTTCGACGTGCGAATTCCGGGGCTAAAAATGACTGTTGTGCAGGCGGATGGTCAAAACGTTCAACCTGTACCCGTTGATGAATTTCGGATTGCGGTGGCAGAAACCTATGATGTGATCGTCGAGCCAGAGGAAAGCAAACCCTACAGCATTTTTGCAGAAACAATGGATCGTAGCGGCTATGCTAGGGGAACTTTATCGCCTCAAATGGGCCTGGTTGCGGCGATCCCTCCCCTGAGAACTCGTCCCCTCCGCACAATGGAAGATATGGGCATGGATCACGGTTCCCACGGTGACCATGGGGGACACGGCTCGAAACAGCAAGCCAAACCCACTGACCATAAGAACTATCAAATGGAGCATTCTGGGCATGAGATGAATGCCATGCCCAATGAGGATCATTCCCATTCTGGGCACAATATGCCTGAGATGAGTCCGTCATCAGCGATGGGTCACTCCAGCCACGATATGCACAACATGGATACAGCACCAGCGATGGATCATTCTGGACATGGTATGCACCAGATGGATCATGGGGGGCCTGATTTAGGTGAGGCGGTGCCCCATGATCCAGATCACCATGGGGTCGGTAATGCAGGTGTACCGATGATGGTGAAAAATCGTCTCCATGAGCCGGGAATCGGTTTAGAAAGTACCCCCGACCATAAAGTCTTGGTCTATACAGATCTACGTAGTTTAGAACCAGGATCTGATCGGCGATCGCCCGAGCGAGAGTTAGAGCTACATCTGACGGGCAACATGGAACGATATATGTGGTCTTTTGACGGCAAAAAATATTCTGAATCACCCATTTTGCAGTTCTACTATGGCGAACGGTTACGCCTAACTTTTGTTAATGACACCATGATGGAGCACCCGATCCATCTCCATGGCATGTGGATGGAAATTGACAATGGTGCAGGGGCTTATAAACCTCGCAAACATGTCCTCAATGTCAAACCTGCCGAAAAATGTTCCGTTGAAGTCAATGTGGATGTGACAGGAAACTGGGCTTTCCATTGCCATCTGCTCTATCACATGGAAGCAGGTATGATGCGCACCGTCGCAGTTGTAGAACGTCCCCTGGGAGAACAGTCGTGAAGCATTATCTTTTAAACAAAACCCTAGGAGCGATCACCTTCAGTTTAGGACTGCTGCCCATGAACCCAGCCGCCGCTGAACACAGTCCATTACCAGAAACGGCGATCGCCCAACATAACCATGGCGCTGATCATTCAGATATCCCCCCAAGATTTACCCCCCTCCCCGGCGTAGAACCGAAGTATCACGGCGATGAAACCTATGGACTCTTGCTCTTTGAACAATTGGAATACCGTAACCAATCAGGGGAAAACAGTGTGAATTGGGAAGTTAACGGCTGGCGTGGCGGTGATTACCAGCGGCTATGGCTTAAATCTGAAGGTGAAATTGGTACGGAGACAGGCGACGGCGAACAGGAAACCCAAGTGCTCTATTCCAAACTAATCGCACCATTTTGGGAACTGCAAACGGGACTTCGTTATGACTCCGAATGGGAAGAAAATGGCAGCAAAGATCGTTTTTTAGGCGTGATTGGCCTTCAGGGTTTACTGCCCTACAAACTAGAAACCGATGCGGCGATTTTCATCAGTGAAGCGGGGGATCTTTCCGCCCGTTTGAGCCTAGAACGACAATTACTTCTCACTCAACGATTAATTCTGCAACCAGAACTAGAAATCAATCTCGCGGCTCAATCCGTGGAGGAATTCGGCGTCGGTTCTGGTTTGAATGATATTGGCCTGAGTGCCCGTCTCCGCTACGAAATTAGTCGCAATGTTGCTCCTTATGTGGGAATAGACTGGTCACGCAAATTTTTTGGATCTGCGGACTACAGTCGAGCAGAGAGTGAAGACGTGGAAACTTGGGCGGCTGTGGGAGGAATAAGACTTTTATTCTAAAAAAACGATAAATCGTTCACTAATGAATTGGAAAGAACTAAATGATTAATATGAGAACAGCATTATTAATGTTATTAGCTACACTGGCAATTCCTCATTCGGCTTATTCTCATAAGCAAAAATATCATATCAAGAAGCCAAAATCTTCTAAGTCAGTGCTTAAAAAAGATGATGTTTTTGAACGACAAGAAGTACATCAAAATATCACTAAAAATCATAAAGTGGGTGAGCAAAATCAAAAGAGTCCCCCACCAAATACCCAAATCCCAGATGGTTTAGGAGAACTCCTATTTGCGATGACTATCGCAGTTCCGGCCACTCTCTATGGTCTCAGTAGCAGCAACGATTAATAGATTTTGATATGAATAAGTGTTTACTTAATAATCTATTTGAATCACATTAAGATGCTGCCGCTAAAATCACTGGGGGTATGTTAATGCTGGTACATTCCCAGCTCCAGCCTCGCATCATACCGCCGCGCCCCATCATGCCCCCCATCAATAGAACTCCAACAAGTAAAGAAACGAGAACGCCACCAGCAAACCCAGCTGCAATAAAAGCTAAAACTTTGGTATCCATGGTCAAACCTCTTTTTAATTTAAGACTCCTAAAGAGAGACCTGTAATGGCCTAAAAGGCATACTATGATCATAGATCCAATAGTCAGCTTTAATCTTTCCCCTAAAGAAAAGGTAAGACAACGCAAAACAATGCAAAATTATCTCGAAAATTGTAATGAATCATTCCCATTCTCAGGATCACCATTCCAAGCATCAGAATCATCATAAAGGCAGTAAACATGGGCACCATGGTGGCCACAGCGGCCATGGACACCATAGTCCAGGGATGTTTAAACAGCGTTTTTTTGTCTCACTAATTTTGACGCTACCAATTTTATATTTTTCCCCACAGCTTCAAGGCTGGCTAAACTATGAAGCGATCGCCTTTCCCGGCTCTGGGTGGATTAGTCCAATTTTGGGTATCGCACTCTACTTCTATGGGGGTTGGCCTTTCCTCCAGGGAGCATGGCACGAATTTAAAAGCAAGATTGGCATGATGACGCTGATTGCTCTGGCGATCACCGTGGCTTTTATCTACAGTGTGGCTGTCTCCCTAGGTTTAGAGGGCATGCCTTTTTACTGGGAACTGGCAACATTAATTGACATTATGCTGCTAGGCCACTGGATCGAAATGGCTTCGGTACAGGGAGCCAGTAAAGCCCTAGAAGAACTCTCTACTTTAGTACCTAATGAAGCTCACCGTATGCAGGATGGGCAAATTGAGGATGTGCCCGTAGATGAAATTCAGACCGGAGATGTGATTCTGATTCGTCCAGGAGAACAAATTCCCAATGATGGGGAAGTGATTGAGGGGCACACCAGTATTAACGAGTCATTTTTAACGGGGGAATCAAAGCCTGTTCATAAAGAAGTTGGTGATGAAGTTGTGGCTGGCTCTGTGAATACAGATGGCTCTGTGCAAGTGCGAGTGACGCGGATTGGAGAAGATACCGCCATCAGTCAAATTATGCGACTGGTGGAAGAAGCTCAATCGTCCCGAAGCCGCTACCAAGTATTAGCCGATCAAGTTGCCTACTGGTTGACAATCATCGCGATCGCCGCTGGTACCCTCACGTTTATTGTCTGGCTCAGTCTCACTGATCTCAGTTTTTCTATCAATCGAGCGGTCACAGTCCTAGTGATTACTTGTCCCCATGCCCTAGGGTTAGCGATCCCTTTGGTGATTGCCAATTCCACGGGGTTGGCTGCCCGCAATGGCATTTTAGTCCGCAATCGAGACTCTTTAGAACGAGCAAAGGATATTAAAATTGTCGCTTTTGATAAGACAGGAACATTGACCCAAGGCCAATTTGGGGTTCAAGCGATTACGACAGATGGCATGGAAAATGATCAGGCATTGGCGATCGCCGCCGCCTTAGAAAATCCATCTGAGCACCCCCTGGCGCAGGCGATTGTCGGTGCAGCTAAAGCTGATCAATTGGATTTTCCACAGATGCAAAATTTTCAAACGATTACTGGACAGGGCGTAGAAGGCACAATTGACGGTCAAACCTATCGAGTGGGGCGTCCTGAATGGGTAAAAGAAAGCAACTTATCTTTTCCTGATTCGTTACAACAAGCTCTAGATAAGGCGGATAATCGTGGCGAAAGTGCTGTTGTTTTGATGACTGATGATCGCGTTATTGCCGTAATCTCCATGGCTGACCAAGTAAGGGAAAGCGCTCGTAAAGCTATTGATCGTCTCTATCAAATGGGTATTCAGACAGTGATGATTACTGGTGATGCAGAGGCTGTTGCCCGGGCTGTCGCTGAGGATTTAAATATTGATCGTTATTATGCCCGTGTTTTACCAGAAGACAAGGTTAAGCGTATTAAAGACCTCAAAAAAGATGCCCCTACTGCGTTTGTCGGAGATGGAATCAATGATGCAGCAGCACTCCTGGAAGCCAACATGGGGCTGGCGATTGGAGCAGGTACTAATGTGGCAATCGAATCTGCTGACTTGGTATTAGTGGAAGATGATCCTTTGGATGCGGTGAAAGCTCTAGTGCTAGCCAAAAAGACCTACAGCAAGATGCTGCAAAATTTATTTT
Source organism: Picosynechococcus sp. NKBG042902 (assembly GCF_963864045.1). Taxonomy (NCBI): domain Bacteria; kingdom Bacillati; phylum Cyanobacteriota; class Cyanophyceae; order Chroococcales; family Geminocystaceae; genus Picosynechococcus; species Picosynechococcus sp. NKBG042902. The sequence continues at coordinate 8,156 of NZ_CAWLTV010000052.1, forward strand.
GGGCCACAGGGTACAATATTGTCGCAATCCCCTTAGCAGCCGGGATATTATCGAAATGGGGAATTGTGCTCTCCCCTGCAGTGGGAGCCTTACTGATGAGTCTTTCTACTGTAATTGTGGCGGTTAATGCTGTGCTGTTGCGCCGTGTTAAGCTGGCATGATGATTACCTGATTCTTCTTTCGTGTGACCTAATTTTTTTTAAAGAGAGAAGATAACTACTTGATTGAGTTGGCCCTTACCACTGTTTTTACTTGTAAATAAACGAAGTCTGATTGTGTGGATGAAATTTGGTGAGAGTGCTTTAACCCGAATTATCGTAAGCTTGCTGAAATCGCTGAAACTATTGCTGTACAAAGCTTTCATTGGAAACAGCTACAAATTATCGTAAGCTTGGGCTATTTTTTGTCTACTCTTAAATTAATTCTATCGCCGGGGATCATTGCCCCGTAGGCTTTTCAGGGGACCTGGTATCGTGAACTACTGGTAAATTAAGCCTACCGTCTATGATGAGGATGCTGTAATCCAATTTTGCGTACCATGATTCGCGGAACTTTTCACTTCGCCACGGTTCAATCCCGGTTGCAGCAGCTACCCTTCGGGAAAAAATTACCTACAGCTCTCTATCTCCATATTTCTGCCCTCAAGCATTTACCTCCTGAATTACGAGACTACGAGGCGATCGCCCGTGAATTACTTCCCAACAGCGAGTTTTCCTTTTCTCTAGTCAAGTTCAATACCAACGAACCAAAAGTTTCTTATTTGGATTATCCCGATTTTGATAATGACCCCCATCCTGCCCTTAGACAAAGTATTCAGGTCAACTTAGAAGTGGGTGGCTGTCAAGTGCGGCATTATGGCGATAATCCGCCGATTTTGCACCGTAAAGAAACCTTTGTCCATTCTACTCACCCCCACTACGAAACCTTTGCTCAACTAACCCAAGCTGAGGAAAAACTAGGCTTACTGGCTGACTCCCGCAACATTGGCTATCAGCAGCAGTGGGAGAAAAAGCTTCAACACTTTCGGGTACGCATCGAAGACCATCGCCTGATTGAAATGAAAGATTCTGCCCATAAATCTCCCAAAATTGACCGTCACAAAGCGGCGATTATCCGGCGGCAGATGTCCCGCCCCGTGCGATCGCTCTTTGAAGTAAACCTCCTCACCGAGGGCATGACCTTCTTTGACTATGGCTGTGGCCATGGAGAAGACCTGAAATTTATTGCCGAGAAAGGATTTCAAGTACAGGGATGGGATCCCTTTTACAAGCCTGATAACGAGAAAAGTCCAGCAGATGTCGTCAATCTCGGCTATGTGATCAATGTGATTGAAAATCCCGCAGAACGGCGGGAGGCATTGGTTAAAGCCTGGGCATTAGCCCAGAGAATTCTAGTGGTTTCCGCCCAGGTACTAATTGCCGATGGCGGCTATGGTCAGGTGGCCTATGGCGATGGGGTAATTACCAGTCGCAATACGTTTCAGAAATACTACGATCAAGAAGAGCTGAAACTTTACATTGATCAAGTGTTGGGGGTTGATGCGGTTCCGGTGGCATTGGGAGTTTACTTTGTCTTTCGGGATGAAGCCCAGGCAGAAACCTTTCGGGCTTCGCGCTTTCGATCACGGGCAACAACTCCTAGGATTCGTCTTTCCGTTAAACGGTTTGAGGATTATCAATCACTCCTACAGCCCCTGATGACCTTCATCACCGAACGGGGGCGCTTACCCAAAAAAGGAGAACTGCCAGAAGAAACAGCTATCTGTGCAGAGTTTAGAACCCTAATCCGTGCCTTTAAGGTGATTGAACAGGCGACGGATGCAGAAGAATGGCAGCGAATTGCCGAACAGCGCAAGTCTGATATTCAGATTTATCTAGCTCTCTCGAAATTTGCCAAGCGGCCAAAGTTTAGTCATTTAGACCCCACTCTACAGACCGATATCAAGGTTTTGTTTGGGACGTATAAGCAAGCCTGTCTACTTTCAGACATGATGCTGTTTAGTTTGGGAGATTTGCAAAACCTAGCGGATATTGCCCAGGAGAGTAAAATCGGCATTTGCTCAACTAAGGCATTGTTGGTGCATATCAGTGCCCTAGAACAGCTTGACCCGTTACTCCGGCTCTATGAAGGCTGTGCCAGTCGAACGGTGGGACGGTTAGAAAATGTGAGTTTGGTGCGATTTTATCTCCATGAGCCAAAAATTGCTTATATTTCTTGTGCTGATTTTGATGATGATCCTCATCCGCGTTGGCAGATGGCGATGCAGATTGGGTTGCAGGATCTGAAGGTACGTTACAAGGAATATGATCCAGATTTTGCTCCGGTGGTGCAACGCAAGGATCGCCTAGTGGGTCAGGATTATCTGCTCTACGACAAGTTTGCCAAGCTCTCCCAACAGGAAGAGGATTGGGGCTTACTGGAAAATTGGTCAGAGATTCAGCTTTGGTCAGGTTGGCAGAAGGTATTACGGGAAACGGGTGTTGAGTTTAAGGGTTCTCGGTTGCAATGGCGGCAGGATGCTGACGCTTATCAACAGAAGATTGTCAGGTCTCGGATTCGCTCTCGACAACGGCAACGACAGAAGGAAAAGGATAATTGATTAGGCCATCGCCAACATTGTTTGGGTGGTTTTAATCACCTCAATTAAAATCTCAGCAGCTTTGTCAATTTCTTGCTTGGTTGTAAATTTACCAAGTCCAAGACGTAAGGCTCCATCAATAAAGTCATTTGATAGATTCATTGCTCTCAAAACATGGGATGGGGTGACTGTGCCACTGGAACAGGCTGATCCGGTTGATATAGCTAACTGCTGACGGATACGGGCAATGATGGTGCTATTGGGAATCCCTGGAAGAGAGAGATGCAAGTTTCCGGCAAGACGTTGGTGCTGGTTACCATTAACAACAATTTCAGGAATAGCTTGGATGAGTTGGGTTTGGAGATAATCTCGTTTGGCGGCGATCGCCTTTTCGTCTGCTTCCATTTCTAACCGTCGTAAATGGCAAGCTTCTCCAAGTCCGACAATCCCAGGGAGATTCAATGTGCCGGGGCGTAATCCTTGCTGCTGTCCTCCACCAAACAGAATGAGTTCAAGGGGGTGATCGGTTTTGCGGATGAGTGCACCGATGCCTTGAGGGGCGTAGAGTTTATGACCAGACATGGCTAACAAAGTAATGCCCCAATCAGCAAAGTTCATGGGAATTTTGCCTACGGCTTGGGATGCGTCACAGAAAAAAGGTACGGAATACTGTTTGGCGATCGCCCCAATGAGTTCGATGGGGTAGATGGTTCCCACTTCGTTATTCGCTGCCATGATGCAGAGCAGGTCTAAGCCATTGCGGCAAATGTTCTCGACGGTATTGAGGTCAAGATTTGCGTCACGGTCTACGGGCAATGTAATCAGCTCGATGCGCCTTTGTTGTTCGAGGTAATGACAGGTATCAAGGACAGCTTTATGTTCTACGGCAGAAATAGCGATACGGGGAAGTTTGCCCTGTTTTTCGTGGTGCAAAATGGTTCCCTGAATGGTAAGGTTAATGCTTTCCGTCGCGCCGGAAGTAAAAATAATTTCTTTCGGTTGGCAGTTAATCAGGTCAGCAATTTGTTGTTTGGCTTGTTCTACAGCTTCTCGACTGCGATCGCCGACTAGATGATCCATACTACTGCCATTCCCAAATTGGGTCGTCATCGCTGCCATGACTTTTTCGGCAACTCTTGGATCGACAGGGGTTGTGGCGTGGTAATCGAGGTAAATCACGGAACATAAACCCAATTACTAGAAAATCCTTGCTTTTCTGCCAATGTTATCAAAGGCTTAATTGTCGAGTCATAAGCATTAAAAAGCTTTTCCTGATCTAATACATCATCATTAGACATATTCAAATCGGCAATATATGGATCAATAGCTTTATTCCATACTTGCTTTGATAAATACTCGTGGTTAGTGATTAATGCTAAATGCTGTAGGCGGACAAACTCAGGAAAATATTTATCTGATGGCAAGTTGTTAGACTTTGAAGAATTAACTGATTGAGTGACAGGAACTAAATTCCAAAGTTGATCATGGGCAACAAAAGACCAAGGTAAATAGTGATCTAAAGATATTTGATTTGGATCAAGAACTTGACCAGAATAAATACATTTTATTGATTGATGCTCGAAAACAGACTTCCAAAATCTTGTTTGCTTAGAGAGCGACCCACGCTGTTGGGGCATGAAAAGCTTATTCATAATATTCGGCGTTGTGGGGTTCCTCGATTGCATATACTGCAACCATTCCCAAGAGGCCCAACCCTTCACCACTGCAAAATTCTCCTCGATGTATTCCGCCCATTCTTGAGAGAACATCAAGCCCTTACAATCTTTCACTAAGTCGGCATCAAAGCTATATAAAGGATTCTGATTTTCTGGATTATTTGCCAGATCTAAAACGGCTTGGTTGACTTCAGTATCTTTTAAACCTTTAGTTTCTGCGGTAAAAAATGGACGAATCAGGCGAAATGGAACATATTTCAACAAATAGCCAATCAAATCATCATAGGTCTGATTTTGGATGGTTTTTCTGAGTAGCTTTTTATCTGGATCATTAAATTTTAAAATAGGTTCGCTAATCACCAAATCCAGAGAATCAAGCTTTTCAGTGATTTTATCTTGGGTTCCAAAGGATAATTTAAAATAAGTATGGGGAAACCAAGCATTAGCTAAGATTTCAACGACTAATTCAACAAAACTAATTGGCGATAAAACATCAAATTTCCTGCGCTTTAAAATATCTAGCAGTGATAGGAAAAAGAGATATTTATAAGAGTTTGTCGTGTTGTTGAAAAGTTGCGCAAGGATCGAAACATTCACCCGTTCAGATGTGGGCAGACTTTGGGCGGAATTCATTAAGGGTCGATTTCGCGTAAAACCCCCCAAGTAGAAATTAACAAAGCTGCTGGCAGCATCGGGATCAAGTTGCTGTAATGCCGTGGTGATTTGGTGGATCGTCTCGCCAGTGGGATCGATCTTCTCGTGGAACCACCGGAAGACAATCGGACGCTCTACACCCAAGGCGATCGCCAAACGGTTTTGGCTGATGTCGTGTAACTCTAAAGTCTGTTTTAATGCCTGTCCTGCTTTTCCCATGACCTAATTATCACAGAAAACCCAAAAGTCTAGTGTTATCATATATGCAAACATTTTGGGAGATTATCATGCGTCAATCATTTACCTGTCCATTCTGTAAAATATTGGTGCTTCCAGAGAATAGCCATGTTGCTTGTCGTAAAACTTGCGGCTCTCCAGAATGCCAAGCAAAACTTTATTCTGAACACATTAAGCAGGTAGATCAACGTAAACAAAGGCAAAAAATCCAGAGCTTAAAACAGCAGGGGATCGATTTGGTGACTTGTCAAATTTGCCAAGAAGAATTTGAAATGATTCATCATGGTCATTTAAAAACACATGGCTTGACAGTGGCAAATTATAGAGAAAAATTTCCTGATGCTCCTATTTTGAATTCACGAATTAGGAATATTAAAGCGAAGACAGCAAGGGGGAGATCTCAGTATCTATCCTATAAAGGAAAAAAGCTGATGCTAGATTATATGAGTTTTTTACAGCTACGCTTTTAGGTGATGGTTCTTTGGAAAAAGCGAAAGGAAAAAGAATGCTCGCTATGCAGAAGGTGGTTCAAATAAGCAGTATATGCAGTGGAAATATGATTTTTTGAAAGACTATTTTTCATGTACTTTTCAAGAGCGTCTTTCATCACCTCATAGTAAAACGGGCAAGTCTCATAACGCTTGGTGGTTAAGAACTAAAGTTCATCCAGTCTTAACGGAGTTACATTCACAATGGTATTTGCCAGACAAGCATATATGCAGAGAAATGATTGAGCAATATCTAACTGAATTTGCATTAAGTGTTTGGTTTTATGATGATGGCTGTGCAAGCAGTGGAACATTTTTATATCTGAACGATTTCCCAGAAAGTGATGCTGTTTTCATTTCTGAAATTATTCAATCACGGTTCAAATTGAAAAACTCTGTTCTCAAAAATAAGAACGATCAATGTTTGATTCGCATTAGTAATTATTCGAGAAAAACTTTATTTATGATTCTCGATCAATACCCTATAACAGGGATGGAATATAAGCGACAAAAGTTATTACAGATGGCAAGCTAAACAAGGCAATTCTGCATCTTCTTCCTCTAATACTGCCTCTAAAGACTCTGCTAGAGGTCGATTAGGGGCAGCTTTCGTTTCTCGCTGCATTGCTTTTTCATGCTTGGCGATAATTTCATCCTTACGGGCTAGCAGTTCCCGAAGTGTCTCTCCTTGAGTCCATGTATAGGTACGCCCATCACTATGGTTTTCCTCATAGGCGATCGCCTGCTCGAAAAGGTCTGGATGCTCTTGGGCTAACATCACCCATTCGTATTTACGTTGGAAGAAGCAGAAAAAACAACCCGAACGACTCCGCCAACGGTAATAGTCCGGCATTCCGATGCCACTTTCTTCCAAAATTCGGACAATATCAGCCTTGACTAGACCACGTTCCTTGAACGGAAAAACAGCCTTGATATTCGGTTTTGTCGAGATATAGCCATCACGATTTTCATCCGCCCGAATCCCTACATAACTCACCGCAGGATCATCACCCACAAACTTTTCCAGCGGTTTTATTTTCATCATGATGGTACACCAGCGCATTTGTGGTGACGGCAGCATCCCACCATGCAGAGCGAGCAAATGATCAAAACCTCGATTTTCACTCAGGTAATGAATTTTGATGCCTAACCGAGCCTTAATCCGGTCGAGGTAATCGTAGGTTTCCTGAAGTTCCTTATGGGTATCACAGAAAAAATACTCCATGTCTGGGATTTCCTTGTGAAGCAGTACCGCTAAAGCTGATGAATCCTTGCCCCCAGATAAACCGAGAACGTGACGCACTTTCTGAGACATTTAAATCAACCGTTAATTGTTAGCATATAAGATAACATTGTGATCAAAAAAAAGCCCCTGATCTGTCCATGACTCGGCAGGTTTGTCGGCAATAATCATCACCAAGGACTCTAACCATTGGCGATCGCTAACCTCACTATCGAGAACCGCCTTCATAAAGCGTTTCAGGGTCGGTTCAATACATTGGTTCACGAGGTAGCGGCAACGTACTTGAAGATCTTCTTTAAGTTTAGCTTCCTCACTGCGCACCCCAAAGGCTTTAAAAATGAGTTGGCGACTTTCCGTCAACAATGCATCATAGGCTCCGTAAATTTCCCGTAGCACCTGCACCAAACGTCCTTTTAATTCTTTGGCATTGTTCAATTGTTTCTCACTGCGTTTTGTGGTGATGGGTTCTAAGCCCAAAGCTTGTGGTAAGTCTCTAAATAACAATTCATCCGGCTCTACTGTTTGTTGCAAAATTTTCAGGACGGCGATTCCCTCATCACTAATCCGCTTCGTTTGTTTCGTATAACGGGGAAGCTTTTTGACAAATTGATAGAGGGGAGTCACTACCGTTAACAAAGTACTATTCCGCACATCACCAGAGGTCTTAGCATTAGGAGATTTCAGAACACTTTCTAGCTCCTTAAATACCTCAGACCGCAGTCCGGCGATCGCAAAGGATTTCACTGCAAACCGCTCAGGATAACGAATCAGTAACTCGAAATGCTCCACCCCCAAAACTGGGATAAACGTTCCATCTTGGTAAACCCCCACATCATCCATGTGACGCAATAAAACCGCCGCTAACAGCACCGGAACAACCCCTTGTTTCACTCCATAGGGAGGCTGTTCGAGGAGGACATAAAGCTGGTCAAGGGAACGGGCTTTTTCTGTGGACTGGTTACAAAATTCTTCAATCACCTGCCACACTGTCTCCAAGCCAGAATTTTCACGGGGAGCGACAAATTCCCAATGGTCATCATCAATTGGTTGATGAATACCACTATTTTCCAGAACAGAAGCATACATCGCCACTTCTGGCCCATAACCCTCAAAATCCAGACGGGGGCGATCGCCTTTTTCGATCATGGCAGTGATTAGTTCTCGCCGTGCCTTGACCCCTTGAGAAGTCAGTTCCCGACGATTAATCAATTCATTATCAAGCTGTATCCTTTGGTGATAAATCTCATCACAAAGATCTGATAACTTCGATTGAAAGGTTCTCACTCGCTGAATCTCAACTTTTTTTCCTCTAATCCAGCAACTATTTTGACCCTGTGACCAACTCAATGCTTGGGCGATCGCCTCATCAAGTATCCGACCCGCTTCCGTGAGACGGTGCAACACTTCCCGCCGAGCGACCCCATCCGTTTGTAATTTTGGTTCCTTCTTATAAATCGTTTTTAAGGCGCGATATTCCCGTCCCCGTTTCTGCAAGACTTCAAAATCATGGATCTTGATGATGATTAACGGTTTCCCTTCCGCTGTTGTTTCAGGAATATTTTCGAGGGGTTCTACATCAAGCCAATAGAGAATCAAACCGTCAAAACTCGGATCAGAACAAGTCAATTTTTCCCATGCTGTTGTGCCATCTCCATAACGCTGTTCAAAATATCTGAGGGTTCCCGTTTGGTTATAGTGCCGTTGTGCTACCAGCGGTTTCAGCGGCGAAACTTCTGCTAAGAGTTGCGTTAAAGCTGTTCGTTGTTGATCCACCAGCTCGGTGATCGCCCCTTCCACATTAAAATCAGATCCCTGCCAAATCCGCAGTTCATCCAATTGCTTCCGGTGGGTAATTAAACCCTTATGCTTGAGTCCTTCAATCGCCTTCAACCAAAACTTTTTCTCCTCCAAATCCGGCAAATCACATAATGCCCAAGCCGCCAGATCAGAAGTCGCTCGGAGCTTACCTGTCGCTGTCACGAGATTTAAAACCCCAATCGTTTTCAGGAGTTTAATCGTTTCCGGCGATCGATCCTTAGCATCTTCAATTAACCCTTGAATTTCCACCCATCGCTGTAAATTTAATCGCGACGCTAACCCTGTCACCGTCTCCACAAAATAATCATAGAGTTGATGAAGTTTTAGGGTGGGCAAAATCTGATTCTCAATTTCTGTCTCTTCCAAAAAATCTTTAAAAGAATTCGGCTCATCACTTGTTAAAAACGTAAACAAAGACCGATCATTCTGGGCATAGCGCGTACAGAGTATCGGCAAAACCATCGCCGTCAAAGGATGCAGTGGATAAACATTCGCCAAAAGTTCTGCCGTAATTTCCTGCTCCGAAACCGTTTTCCCTAAAGCCTTGTACCATTCCCCCGCAAAATTATTGACAAAAGCCTCGATTGGTTTAGCTTTTGTCCGGTCAATCACCTGACCAATTAAGCGAGTCATCTGGTTCGGGGATTCGGAGAAAGGAATATCTTCAAAACGACCTTGGATTTTATTCCATTCATTCTGTTCTGTCACCGAGAGGCGATCGCTATAGCCTCCAAAAGATTGATGGAGTAACCCAATAAAATAAACCTGATGCTCCCCTTTTAATTCAAGCTCGGCAATTTGTTGCAGTAAATATAAATCTTCTTGCCCTTGGTGACGTGCTGCATATTCTAAGTTTTTTCCTAATTCATCAACAATCAATAAAATATGAGTTTTGGCATATTCCGCTAATTCTTGGAGAGCATTTAGAATTTCTTGAGGAGTGATAGAAGCAGAGCTTTCTTGAATTTCAGATTCCCATTCATTTAGCTGTCGAACCAGTTCAGAACCTTTAAGTTTGTTCGGTAAAAATGCATTTGCTCCCCTCGCTAAAGCACGGGCTAATGTCCAAGTTAAAGGTTCTTGCTCGCCTGTGGCGACAGCATTCAAGAATCCTTTGTTGGGGAGCTTGGTGATCGCCTCTAATTCAGGGCTATTTTCCGGTAAAAAATAATGGGCAATCTCTACAGCGACTTGATAAGCCTTATTCTTATGTCCCGCACAAAGACTGGTGAGGTAGTGGACAAAAGCTGATTTTCCAGTGCCATAAACACCTGTTAATGTCCAAGCCCGATTAGCCTTAGCTCTAGAAAAAGCAGGCAAAATCCTAGCTAAAGTTGCCGCCGACCGTTCCGTTAAAACATAGCCCTCAACAGCGTCAGCCCGATGTAAATCACGCTCTAAATTAACAGAACGATGATAACGACGGTGAATTTCAAAATATTGAGTTAGAGTTACAGTCACGACAATTTCTCAAGGATAAAAACTAAATTATTGAGCAGTGTAATAATTTTCTAAAATGTTTTCAGCTAAAATTAAAGGTTCGTCTGTATTAAAGCTAAGCTGTAACTTGCCAGCAGCATCCTCTAATTTCAGCATGTCATATTTTTTGGCTAATATTTCAATGGCAGCACAGATCGCACTCTCAGTTAATTTAAATACTTTACCTGGACTGCCTTGATCATATAACAGACTACCGAGAGGAATCGTTCGTGCTGACTCATTCACTTGGTAAGCAAAATGTAACGCTGCATAGAGGATTATTTCAGGCACTAAAGAGGGTTTATAGCCAACGCGAAAAGTGTAGTGGCGATTATCTCCTGTGGGATAAATTAAGCCGAGTTCAACAAAGGGACAATCTAAAGAGTCTTCTGCGACAGATATTTTATGACTTGATTGTTTGGCATACATTCTGAGTAAACAACTCGCATCTTTTTTGAGGGAAGATAACGCTGTTTTACTAGATAGACGATCGCCGAAGTCTTCTAACTCCTCTAATAGTTCCCGATCCGTAAATTCCGCCCGGTTGAGAACATTAAACACAAAATACCAAGCCGTTGCTTCACAGGGAGCCTCAAGCAGCTTCCAGTGGAGCAGCCATAGGGATGCGGGATCTTCTAGATAGGTATCCCAACCGCGATCGCCAAGTAATTTTTCACCAAATGTAGTCGGTTGATCATCCTCCAGAAGTTTGAAAGCACTGCACCAATAACGGATGGAGCGCACCATATTTTTCCCCACCCCCAACTGCACCGGAGCATCCTCATCAAGGAAAATATGGGAATTTTGTTTTGCCCGATCAAAACCTTTCTTAAGCCAACCAAAACGAGGATGAAAAGTTTCATGTCTTGCAAAGATTAGTTTCTGAGGCTGTTGGACAATGCCCAAGCTTATTTGTAGCGCCATAAGGTTTTTAGAATGAATGCGTTTATCATACCCTTCTGATGGAGATTCTCAGGGAAATGGTTACTTCCAGTTTGACTAGGACTCAGGCATTGATTATACTCCCACAATTTTCAAGAATCTTGATTCTTTAATCTTGATTCAAGAGTCTTGAGTTGAGCCTGGAGTGTTTCGGGAGAATCAATATCCTGCCAGTCTAAGGGCATCGCCTTAAACAATTCCAGTGCTGCCTGTACCCAAATTTCCTTAGGAATTTTGCTCCCGTGAAGTCGTTTACCTTGTTTGACTAGATCGTCCAGCCAATCATTCACCTCAATCGGCAGGCGCAAATTAACCTTCTCTTTTTCCTCACTTTCCAAGAATCTTGATTCTTGATTCTTGATTCTTGACTTACTAGAAGCCTTGCGGGGAGTTGGTTTTACCTCTGGAGTATTCTCAGTTGTCTTAGTGAAAATGCTTTGGGAAGAGGTACTGGGGGAGAGGGGATTTTTACCGAGGGCAGAACCCTTTTTACCTAATGCCATTGCTTAACCTCCTTGGTGAAATCTTGATAGGCGATCGCCCCTTTACCAGAGGGGTCATAATCAAAAATTGATTGGGAGTGGCTGGGTGCTTCCCGCAGTTTGACCGTCTCTGGAATTAACGTTTTAAAGACTGCATCACCAAAATGCTCTGAAAGAGAGGCCAAAACTTCCTTACTGAGGTTATTGCGAGCATCGAAACGAGTCGCTAAGACTCCGGTCACTTGAATAGGATGATCTAAGGCAGAACGAATCAATTCTAAGGCTCTCTCGATGGCACTAATCCCCAACAATCCTAGATAACTCATATCCACCGGAATAATCACACCCTCACTCGCCATCAGTGCATTAATCGAAAAAACCCCAATATTCGGCGGACAATCAATCAATACATAATCATAGTCATCCTCAATTTGGGCGATCGCCTTCCGCAGGAGCAACTCACGACCCGGCAACCCAGAGATCGGAATTTCCTCTTCTGCCATCAGGATATTAGAAGGGACAACATCTAAATTTTCTTCAATGGTGATCGCCACATCAGGAATAGTTGCATTACGCCGGAGCACATCCTTAAGCTGCTGATCCAATTCCCAAATCTCAACACCGAGGGAAGCCGACGCATTCCCTTGAGGATCAATATCAATCAATAAAACCCGTTGCTTATGGAATCGAGCTAAGCCAACCGCCAAATTGTAAGTTGTGGTTGATTTGCCGACCCCTCCCTTCATATTGAAGATAGACAGTTTGATGGTCATAGCCAAAAAGCAAGATTATTCATTCAATAATATTGAATCAAGATTAAAGAATCAAGAATCTTGAAAATTATTCATGAGAGCGATTTCTAATCCTCCGTAAAGTCATAGATTCAAGCGATTGCCTATTCTTCCGAAAATATATTCTCTAAATTCCGATAGCCACTAACCACCCGCACAATCTCAATACTGTCGTCACTCACTTGATAAAAAACGACATAGCCCATCACCAATAAACCCCGAAGATTAGGTCGCAGGTAATCATAGGATTTGCCGATGTAGGGAAACCGTGCCAAATACTGACATTTCTGACCAAAGGTTTTTACGAAGCGATCGCCTGCCTCGATACTTTGGCCAAGAAAATAATCCGAAATCTCTTGAAGATCCTTGCTAGCAGATAGCGTAATACGCAGTTGTCTCATGCAGACTCAGCCCGAGCCAGATCAACTTTATTTTGGAGCTGTGCCATGACCATATCAAAACCAATGACCTGACCAACCTCAATATCCTGCAGCCCTTCATCAACCTTGAGGCGAGTCTCCTCCAGCCATGCCAAATAATCTGGATCAAGATCTGAATTTTGCTCAGTGACCTGCTCTGCCAACAAAACTAATGCCGCATCAATGGTTTCCTCAAGGGAAGTATATTGACCTTGACGAGCCAAAGACTCAAGAATTTTACTTTGCTGTGTACTAAGGGTGATTTGCATGGCATTAAGGCATTTCAGCAGTATTTCTCCAAGATAACCCATAGATTTCTGGAAGGACAGATGCTAAAGTCAGAAAGAATTCAATAATCTTGAATCAAGAATCTTGAAAATTATCCATGAGGGCGATCGCCGCCCCAGTGTTTCTGCTGCACAAAAATCATCAGAATCAGCCATAGTCCTCTGGTTTAAATTCAGGGGACAGGAAATATCGTGTCGTCCGCGCTATCGCGCCGATGACGGTTGTCTTTCGTTATTGAAAAAGCCGCATACTGCCGCTTTACCTGTCCCCATTCAGGTTATTGCCTACCTTCCGCCCACTGCCCACTAAGTCTTATCCTGCTGTCCCAGAAAGCCCTGTCCCCAAAGGTTGCTTACCGCCAGCAGGACAGTTACTTGTCAAACCCCAAACAACCACTGGTCGATATAGGCGGAGCGACAGGCTAGAAATAAGGATGCCGCACGATTGCGGCGTAATTACGCTTCCTTTGCCGCGAAAAGGCATTTTAGCAACACCAGTCCGCCGGAGTCTGTTAGCCCGTGTCTTCTTACGTTGGCCTCCTACGTCGGCGATCTTCGGCTGTCGGGCAGTTTTTATACGTTGGGGCCTAAGCAAGCTACGTCCCTATCCCGGCGTTTGTGGCGTGCTTTTTTGGTTTCTTGGGCGGCACGTCGCTAGAAGAAAGAGAGAGGGGTGGGTTGGAGGGGGTAGGGGCGCGCGCAGTGTGTCTTTTTGTCCTTTTGTGGGTTGTTCGGTTGTGGTCTGGCCTGGGGGCTTCCGGTTTATGCCTTGCCCCCTGCCGCTTGTGGGCCTTGCGGCCCTGCGGGTTTAGATCAGAGTTAGCTGTCTTTGTTCTGCCCAGCTCGGCACTTGGCTACCGTCGAGAGGGTAGATTGTCACCTTTAGCCCTTTTTTGATTGCATAGGCGATCGTTCCCCATGTGCCGCTACCGTGCCCGCTGAAGGGTTTTGTAGGGGTGCAGGTTTCCGGGCAGGGTTTATTCGGGAAGGCGATCAGCTCGGTTGCATCGTTTACCATCCGCTGACTTCTGGCGGCGAACTGCCATCTTTCCCGGCCTTCTACATGGTAGATGGTGAGGTCTGTTTTTCCTGCGTAGTGTTCTGCTACTAGGGCGTCTAGTCCTTTGGCATCTCCCACCCCGACCGCTGGAGGGTTTGCGGGGAGTAGGTTTAGCACTTGTTTGGTTTCTTGTGCAGTTAATTGTCTTGGGCCGCTGAATGCGAGCATAGCTTGTTCTCTCTCTTTACTAGCTACCTCTATATTTTACCTTGTTAACTAGGTGTATTGACTGCTTTATGTATTAGCTTTTCTTATGAGTTGTTCGGGTATTTTTGCTTGTTAACAAGGTAGTTTACGGCTATAATAGGAGCAGGCAAGGAGGAAAGTACCAGTTTCCAACCTCGCCCTAACAACCACAACTAAGTAGAGATTAGTTATGACTGCTTTAGATATTTTACGGCAGCTATCGAAGATGGCTGACCGGACGGCCTATAACACTACGATTGGCCGTTACCAGTTTGAGTCTAGAGACGAAGAACTTCCGGCAGGGGTTCGGGTTTGCTGGAATACCCGTTATCGTTTCAGCTTTACCGCTGTTACCGATTTTCATGGGGAAATTTGCGCCGAGGCCGAGGCCGAGTTTTCCCAGCCCCTCACCAACGCAGACATCGAGAATGAATGGCGTGACCTTGCCTATGGTTGCAGTTATTTTGAGGCGCACAGCTTAGATATCAAGTATCCCTGCTGTGACTTGTTTCCTTCTGACTGGTTGCCGTACTAGGGGAGGGATTAGTGATGAGAACGTTTTATCCACCGCTTTATTACTACATTCTCAAGTCGCCCTATTCTGGCACTTGTGTTATTTCTCAGCTTTCGGCCTATTGGCTTGCAGAGCAGGTTGCTGATGGTTGGCAGGTGATCGCCAGTTACGCAACCTTGCAAGAAGCGCAAAAGCATTTATTTAGCTTGCCCAAGGGACGCGGAATCATTAGCGCCTAACCCTACTGCCTAGCCCTCCTTTGGAGGGTTGGGAGGGTTTTCCCACCTTGTTTAATCTTTTCAGGAATTTAGAAAATCATGCTTACTTTAACCGATACCCCTCGGATCTATGTCGCTTGCCTTACGGCCTACAATAACGGTTTTTTACATGGGACTTGGATTGATGCTGACCAAGATGCTGATGATATCCAAGAGGCAGTAGAAGAAATGCTCAAGACTTCCCCAGCCTGGAAGCTTGGCGACATTTGCGAAGAATGGGCGATCCATGATTATGAAGGTTTCGAGGATATCCGCCTTAGCGAGTGGGAAGACTTCGAGACTGTATCAGCCCTAGCCCAGGCGATCGCCAACCATGGCCCTGCCTTCGCCGCTTTTTATAGTAACAATCAATATGGTGATGTTGCTTCAACGGTTGAAGCCTTCGAGGATGCTTACCAGGGTATTTACGAAGACAAAGAAGACTTTGTTTATTCCCAGCTTGAAGACCTTGGCACCCTCGATGCTTGGGAAAAGGCAGGCATGATGACCTGCTACATCAACTTTAAGGCGATCGCCCGTGATTGGTTCATTTGTGACTACTTCTCAGAACCGACATCCAAAGGTCAGGTTTACGTTTTCGCCTACATATAACCATTACCCCAAAGCCTAGCCCTCCTTGGGGAGGGTTAGGAGAGATCATATTCACTTCTCAGGAATCACAACGATGAAATATCAAGACTGGCTCGATTTATTAGAAACCCTTGAAACCGTAAACAAGCACCTATCACCCATGGCCTTAGACGTGGAAGCCACCATTGATCCCCAGATTTTCAAGCTGATTTTTGTTTCCCCCAACGGAAAACGCCAGACAGATTACTTCCCAGCCTGTGAAGCTGTGGCGATCGCCCAAGAAGTCGCCAACGGGAATCTATTCACAATCATTTGGGACTGGATGGAGTATGGCGCACTCCCACGGGAACAAACCCAAGCACACCTGAACGAACTCCATGCCGAAGATGAACCGAACCGCGCCTGTGATGAAGCCTATCTGATGGCTTATGAGTAACACCCATGCGCTCCTATTAATCCTTAGCCTGCCCTAGCAGGTGAGAAGGAGTCAGTCAGACCCACAAACGAACCATGAACAAACCCAACGCTAAAGCCTTAGCCCAGGAACTTATCAAACTCCGCAACTACATCGAGCAGCACTATTCCCGCACCTGGAATGTAGAACAAGCCCTTGGTAAACCTGGCACCACCCGACTCTACAAACTCTTTGAACAAGCAGAAGAAATTCTATTGGAAGACTAAATATTATGGCTACCACCACAACCCCTCAAACCCAGCGCCCACGTACTCCCGGCGAATGGACATTACAGCAAACCATTGAAACATTATCCCGACCTATCCCTGATGCTCTTCTAGGTACAAAAGACCGCTCTATCACTTATTTACCCTGGCACAATGCCGTCAAAATCCTTGATAAATACTGCCCTGCCTGGACTTGGGAAATTGTGAAGATGGAAACCACAGGCGATCGCCTTTTCCTTACAGGACGGTTAACCTTAACTGTTGCCGAGGGACGAGTCTACCGCGAAGCCACTGGCACCGAAACTCTCAAATTAGTGAAGCGCACCGGAGAAGTGGTCGAGCATCCCTATGGCGATCCGTCGAGTAACGCTGAATCCATGGCTTTCCGGCGCGCCTGTGCCAAGTTTGGCTTAGGACTCTACCTCTACCAATAACGATAAAATTCGCCCTGGGCACAACCTTTTGCTAAAGTGCCCAGTTTCCCATTGGTGTAAACGATATGGATACGAACACAGCTAAAGCCCTTGGTTATAAGTTCACCCACACCGCCCTCACTGAACTCAACCCAGACGATGACCCCACAGCATTTAAGCGGTTTATCCTCGACCACCAGGCAACTCCCCAAATTCGTAACGCCCCACCCCCAATCAAACAGGCATTCAAGGAAGGCATTCTCGAAGCAATGCTCGAATTCGCATTGGCAGAACACCAAGACGTTTGTGGTGCATGATCCCCGTAGCAGCATTTAGCCCTTTCTGGGCTACTCCTCATTCACTCTGCTAAACAGTAGAATAGACTTGTTAACTAGAGGAAAAGCCATGTCAAAACTAAACACTCTCCCTAAGAAATTTCAGGAAGTAGCCCGTGCAAAATATGGCGACCTCAAAAAAAACGAAGAAATGCACCCTTCTGTTTTTGGCGTCAGATTGCCCGTGGACATTGCTGAAAAACTACTGAAAGAAGATGGCAGCAAAAATACTCCCTTACTCAGGAGCATCCTCATTGAGGTTATTCGCAATCAACCAGAGCTCTTTGCGGCGATCCAAGCGAAAGTCGCAAAGCTTGAAATGAAGTAATGAATTGCAATATTCGTCGCTAGTAGTTGCGAACTTACACTAGCCTTGAGTATAAATATTAAAAAACCCTCGTCTCTGTATGTTTTTCGGCATCGAGACAAGGGCAAGAAAACTTATCTTATTACGTCGATACTAACATGAACAATATTTCTTGTGCATCCCCCACGTCTGAAAAATTCTATAAACTCACTGAAGCTGAGTATCTAGCAGCTCTCCAACTCAAGCCCGCCGAACGCGATTTACTCTTTTATCTCCGCGTTCGTGATCCCTTTGGCGATGGCCTTGAAATCAACGTTGCTGAAATTGCCGAAGCATTAGGCCGACACCGCGCCACAATTAACAGCGCCCTCAATGTCCTCAGAAAACAAGGCTGGTTAGAACATGGCTTCAAAACCGTCAGGACGATCGCCCTCAAAACCAAAGAGGCGATCGCCGAAGCCGTTCAATCAGTGCAAGAGGCCATCACCCCAACCCCCAATCTAAAAACAGATCCCCCAGAAGACCCAAAAAATTTTACGCAAATTCCCACGCGACAAACGAAGTCTCAGGACGACAACTGTCGCGTACAGACGACAAACGAAGTCTCAGGACAACAAGCAAAGTCTCCACACAACAATCAATCGCTAAAACCCAGTGATAGCAATGCTTCTGAACCCCCTAAGACTTATTCAGACTATATAGATCTTATTCAGACTCTTCCAGAAAAAGAGAGAGAGAAATTTTTTGAAATTTTGTGAAAAAAGAGCATCTGCACTCCCCCGACCTGTTCAAATGATCGACAAGTGGATTGCTGCTAACTTCGATTGGCTGAAAAACCAGTTCTACAAGACCACTGCTAAAAAGGCAGTAGAGCCACAGGCTGAAGCACAACAAAAACCAAATCTAACTCAAGAACAAGACGGTATCGTCAAGGATCTATTAGCCCGGGGCGAGATAGTAAAAGTGTACTATTCAGTGTCACACCATGGTTGGTATGTCCTTTGGAAAGATAACTCTGTGCAGGAACTCCATCGGGCGCTTTCTTGGTATCAAAGCCGTGAATCAGGGGCGATCGCCAAAGGTTTTCAGAGCATCCAAGAAATTCTCAAGCAGAAACAAGCCCAAGTCCTAGAGGGATTCAATAAAGCCAAGCCAAATCGGGTAAAACAAGACAAATCCGGTGCTGGAGGGGGAGATGACTGGCCAGAACTTCAATTTTGATGAATGGGTTGCGTCCATCCCCGACGGTTCCCCCAAGTCAAAATCCACCGGATAGTTGCATTCAATCTGAGCCCAAGACTCCGATGATTGCGGGCCGCTACACTTACTGAGGAGCATCCTTATGAAGGTCATTCGTGAGCATCCTGACCTCCTAGAAGAAATCAAGCAGGAATTAGGCGACGTCTAAGTACCCAATTCATTTGTTTAAGTCAGGTGTTTTCTAGGAACAGCGAAGTGTTGGGCCTGATTGCTCTTAGTGTTGATTTTTGGATATTTCTGCACCTATAATACCCCCGTATCTTTTGTATAAACTTATACACATTTTGCGGAGGTTCCCTTTTTTCAGGGTGCGTACACATGGGTGAAGAAAGGTTTGAGCAGTGGCTAAAATCCCTCCCACCAGAACCTGGGGCACCACTACTCGACTACCTGAACGATCTACAACAATGCTCAGACACTGCGAACTCTTCGGCGGCATTGGGGGATTCTCCCACGCGATCGCCAAATACTACTCCGAAACCATCAAAACCACCGACTACTGCGACATCGACGAACAGGCGCGCAGCTTCGCTGTCCCCGGAGGGAGCGCCGTTTACTCGGAATTTTTCCCCAAAGTCACCATTCACAAAGACATCCGCGCCTACCACCCCCAACAAAAAGAATTCGACCTCATCACCTGCGGCTTCCCCTGCACCGGAACCTCCCATGCAGGCAGCAAAACTGGACTCCATCACCCCGAATCACAGTTATGGCGCGAAGGACTGCGTATCCTCTGCCAAGTCCAACCCCAATACTTCATCTGGGAACAACCTGTGGGCATTGCCACTAGAGGTTTACGAGCAATCCTTGGGGGATGCAGAATGGCTGGCTATCAAACAACGGGTTTTACAATCGCCGCTAGCGAACTTGGCGCATCCCACCGACGGGAAAGAACATTTGTTATTGCCTACCTTGACTACGGGCAGCGGCACGAAGCGCAATGCTGGACAGACGAAGTTAGAACAAAGGCTGAAGCAATTAGGCGTTATTCCCCCTGGCTATCAATTCAGCCCCGAGGCGATGGCGATGTACATGGGTTTTCCGTGGAATCTCTTCAGCTCAATCACCGGACAACGCTTCACCCAACTGCCTACCTCGTCCCCAGTGGCCTCAAAGGCCGTAACGATGTCAGACGCCTCGCCGGGAAAACTGTTACCCCAGCCCAAGCGGCGATTGCCCTCCACTTCGTTGACTGGCACCACCAACAAAAGACGCGGTAGGCCACGGGGCAGCAGCGGAAAAGCCTCTGGCTGTTTAGTTCCCTTCACTGAAACCCGCCGTGGTAAAACCTATCCCATCATTCAAGGGGAACGGGTACCCAAAGATATTGCCCTCGATTATCCCCATCACTATCGCTGGTTTTATCAATGGAAAGAGTGGCAGGAGAAGCAGCAACGATGGTCAACGAGATCAAAACGCATCAAGTTTCATCAAGTTGCAGCGGTACATCAATTGATCCAAGCCAATCAAAATGTGGTTCGTATCTTGAACTTTATCGAGACAGGCAGACTTGAATAATTTGGTGTAAGACAAAAATTCTCGCCTCAATTGCCAAAGCCGATCCAGTTCTGGATTTGGTGTAAGACAAAAAATAATTAGTTTAGACAGATGAACAACAACGAAATTCTTCAATCCCTAATCAACCACGACTCCAAAATCCCCCTTTCCCTAAGTGCCTTTGAGATATTCGTGCTCGTTGCCTACCTCCAGACGGCACAACACTGGATTCGTGGTGAAAGTGGCCTCGTGGTTCAAAATCTTGTGGAGAAGCTAATCAATGCTGTTTCCCAATCAATTCCAGAAGCCGGGGCACTACTTGAGCAAGGAAATCAGCCCGGTTATGACATCACCAAGGAATATTTTGAGTAAAGGCTTTTTCAATGTCCCTCAGCCCGTCCCTATGAAATCAGTTCTAGTTGACCAATGGTAATGGAACCGCGTCTTCCCTGATGCTTGGCGCAGTGGCAGGCACTACAAAGGGCGATCAGGTTTTCGGGGCGATTGTCTTCGGGTTTGTAATTCTGGTGGTGGACAGCGAGGCGATGTTTAGCGATCTCACTACGGCTCAGTCCTTTAGTTTTTTGCCCGGGTTCAATACACTTCAAGCCGCATTCTTGGCATCGCCATCGAGCCGCTTGTTTTACTTTGAGGGCAATGTCAGGCCAGTTCTCAGGATACCGATTTTTCATCTCTCGTTCCTTCAGACTTGATGATTACCATCGTACTTTATGCTTCCTTTTATACAGAAAATTGCTGAGTGCTGATGAGCCATATTACCGGGCCTTTACTACCGCTTTTTTCTCAGGATTAAATATCTCTATCTTTTTTAGCACTCTCTCAAATGGCAATGAGGCGATCGTCGCAATTCTCAACTCACTCTCTTTCGCCATTAGTCGCGTCGGAAAGTGAATATTCCGCTGATGATTATTTTTCCGGTCGCTATTAAGCTTCCGGTCTGGTTAGGAGGGGATCAACGCTTTAGTTTCCGGTTATGCTTAAATATGGCCGGAATCGGCACCGGAATGTTTACCGGAAACCTGACCGGAAAGTCCACCGGAAAATGCGGCCATATTATGGATCTATAGAAAATAAAAAATTTTCATGTACGACCGGAATCAAGCCCAGCGGAAACTCGGCATCGGAAAGTCCCAATATTATACCTACCTCAAGGCCACCGGAATCAAACCGGAACGTCGTGATGGCCGGACAACCATTACCCAGGCGGAACTGGAAACGTTATTGGCCTACAAGGAATCTCTAAACGCACCGTCGGAATCTACGCCGGAAACTACTAAGGATTTATCAGAATCCCAACCGGAATCTATAGCCCCAATGCCACCGGAAAAAGAAGATTCTTCTCCTGTAAATTCACTGGAATCTCAACCGGAAAAGTCTGATGTAATTCCTCCACCTCCTCCAAATTCCGGTGCTATTCCAGACCATCAGCATGATGACATTCCAGTCACTTCTGATGAGGCTATTACTGATAGTCCGGTCACCCAGGGTGGGGAACTTTCAACAGATTCCGGTGATAAGTTTCCGGTGCTCTATGAGGAGGAGATAATCTCTGAATTTCCAACCACTTCCATGGATAACCTCGACCTTTCCGATGAGTCCGATCTTGATGCTCTCATCCGCATTGCCCAGGCCAAGAAAGCGAAGCAAATCCTCCAGCCGGAATTGGTCATGGCCCACCTTGTTGAACAGATGACAGAGGATGATCTACCGGAAGATTTACGCCGCAAGATTGAGCAGACCCGGAGGGCGATCCGTGACCCTTTAGCCAATCCCGCCGCGATCGCCAGCCAGATCCTTACCAAATATCGCAGCGGGTCAATCCAGAAAACCTAAGCCAAATCATTTCCATCATCCAGGAAGGCCACCATTGTCTTGTCCTGGGGGAAGCGGGCTTATTCGAGGGACTACCAGAGGCGATCGCCGCTGCGGTGGACATTGAACCCTGGGCGATTGTCGCCTACCAGGGCAGCACGAAAACGTTTCTTATGGAGCTGGCCAAGCAGTTTCGGGTGGACACCACGGAACCCAAGTACAACAAAGAGGGAGAAGTCATTGGCGATCGCCAGTTGACGGCGGATGAAATCAAAGAAAAGTTAGCCCAGGAAATTGAGAAGGGCAGCCTGCTGATTATCCCTGAAGCGAAGCGCCTACCTGCTTCTATCCGTTACTGGCTGGAAACCCTCATGCGCATGGGTAAGGTGATTGTCGTGGCGATCGCCGTCGCGGTGATTAAGCGGGACATCTATCTGCAAATGCTGGAAGTGGAATTAGAGCGGCCCTCCATTGAGGCAATTCGAGGCGTCATTCTGGAGGAAGCTGAAAAAAATGACTTATCCCTCACTGACCACCAGATCGCCAAACTATTAACCGTTGCTGGCCGAAATCCTCTTTTGGCGAGAAAAGCGGTCAGGAATGAGAAGCTGGGCCTAAATCCAGAGCCAGAGCACAGTCTGTACCTCGACATTAGCCCCATCATCATCTCGGCTTTGATGGCCTTCTCCATCGTCCGGTTCATTGGTTTGGGCACTGGCGATCGCGGTTTGTACGTGATTGGTGGCATTGCCCTGGTGTTGGGGGTAATGCTCCGGCAGATCGGCAAAATTCGAGGCGCGAGGCGGAAGTATGGTCAATAAACTTCTCCCCTAGAGGGGAGCTAGAGGGGTGTTCTCCCCTCTGGGGAGATGCCGATAGGCAGAGGGGGTATTTTTTGTCTTACACCACACGGGAGGAATGAATCATGATGAGTGTGACCCATGCCATTATTGGCGTTTGTGGCACCACCCTACTCTTGCAAACCGCTGACCCAGTGGTGCTAGGCTTAGCGATTATTGGCTCACAAATTCCTGACCTCGACAGCTCCCATAGCCTCGTGGGTCAGGTGTTTTTTCCTGTTTCCCATTGGCTCGAAGACCGTTACCCCCACCGCACTGTTACCCACTGTCTTCTGTTTAATGCCGTCCTCAGTGCGATCGCCGGGGTACTTTGGTATTTCCTTGGTATCCCGACCTCCTGGGCGATCGCCTTACCCTTGGGTCACTTTCTCGCTATCTTCTCCGACACCTTTACCAAGCAGGGCGTACAGTTGTTCTATCCCCTACAAGCCTGGTGTGTTTGCGGCATGAACCCCAAACGGCGCATGAAGACTGGCGGCAAGGCTGAATATTGGGTCTTGGGGATCGCCGTCTTGATTCTGTTCCTCAACCTCAATCTATTGAGTAATGGTGGTTTCCGCGATGTTGCCAGCCGCACCCTCAATCTGCGGGATCACAGCATCAAAGCTTACAATGTCAATGCTGCCCAGTACGCGACTTGGCTCCATGTGGAAGGGGTTTGGGCCACTGACCGTAAACCCGTCAATCAAACATTTTTCATCGTGGCCGAGGACAATGGCTATCTCGTCACCGATGGCCAGGGCGTTTATAAGGTAGCTGAGAATGGCGATATTATTCCCACCCTCGTTCGCCTTGATATTCGTAATGAACAGACCACTGAAACCTTTACCCAGGGTTTTAATGATGAGCCGTTAGGGGAAGGGTTAGGGGCGATCGCCCAGCGTTATCCCAACAGCCTTATCCTGGTTTCCGGCAGTGTCACCATTGATTTTCCTGATGAACTGCCCAGTTCCTTACCACCAGAGATTCAGGTTTATGGCACGAGGGTCACTCTCACCTATGCTGACTTGAATCAGGCGATCTCCATTTTCCAAGATCAGTGGGCGATCGGGCAGCTTGATTTTAAGGTCTTTACTCCTATACCGACTTTGACCTTTCAGAAAAAACTTAAGTTAGATTAATTCTTTAATATGTAATAAAAAGAAGATTTTTATAGATTTATCAAGGCCATGAATACAAAGATTTTTTATTTAAAAGACCTTGTATTCTTGAAGATTGTTCAGGATGAAAATATAGATTGGCGCTTATGGAATGTCCAGTATTTATTTTTTCCATAATCTCAAATGAGAATTCGATATTTTCTCCATGAAAAACTGTATAATCGCTAAAATAATCACCTAACGGGTCATTTACATAAAAGATTTTTTTAGTGTAGTCATATCCAGTAATAACAATACTATGGCGATCTCCAGACTTGAGTTTTATTGTAGTTATAATTGGAATTTTTTCAGAAAGTAACTGAATACAATTATTGATATCTGCATTGTTAAACCAAAAACTATGCAATCCAAAGCTTTCAAAGATTAATATATTCCCAAGCATTGGTACAAGATATCCTTTTTTCTTATCTACATATTTTTTGACCCAAGTATATTCTGGAT
>NZ_CAWLTV010000053.1:0-36318 GCF_963864045.1 Picosynechococcus sp. NKBG042902
ATGGAGCCAATTTAGACTTGAAATTTGGCCCCGATCCGAATAGTCCCAGACTTGTACTTGGCTTCAGTCAAAATAAATATGAATACAGTACAAATGATTTTATTGACAATCGATTGGGGATTTCCTTCCGGGTGGGACAGCCGAGTAATCCTTTCCGAAGAATGCAAAATGTCGATTCTTCTGCAATGAATGATGACATGATGCCCAATAGTGAAGTGCCAGAGTAGTGATTCATTAGACCTGTTAATGGATTATTGAAGCAGAACTAGAATGCAGTAGTTA
The DNA here is from genome assembly GCF_963864045.1 of Picosynechococcus sp. NKBG042902. Taxonomy (NCBI): domain Bacteria; kingdom Bacillati; phylum Cyanobacteriota; class Cyanophyceae; order Chroococcales; family Geminocystaceae; genus Picosynechococcus; species Picosynechococcus sp. NKBG042902. Next base: position 283 of record NZ_CAWLTV010000053.1, read on the forward strand.
GATTTTTAGGCTTAGATAGCTTGGGATCTAAACTACTGTTTTTATCTACCAATTTAGGTCTTTTTGCTTATGCTAAATACTCAGAAAAATTTACTTTTTGTTAAAATAAATTCTGCATTTTTAGCTTTGAAAAAGCCTTGGCAAAAGCCAAAAAGAAAGTAGCAATTTCTGTGATCAATGCCAGTAATTCAACGCAGACAAGTCTTGATTAGAAGACCTTATCTTTGACACTCTTAAAAATATAAATAAACAATAAAATTTCTTATTGATTTTTGAAAATCTAAGTATAATTGTCGGTAGGGCTAGAAAAATAAAATGTCTATGAATAAAATTCAACTACGGGTTGTAAAGAATAGAACATTTTCGAGCCCATTAATTCTAAAGAAATTTAGAGTTGGTAATTTGTACAAACATTACTCTTCCATGGAGAGAATATTAACAATGAAACCTATTAAACTTTTACCTGTCATACTAGCCTCTGTGGCTACCGTTGGTTTTGGTGCTGTAGTCAGCCAGCCGGTGATTGCTCAAGACGCAGATGTTGAGGATCTCGACATCGATGGTGAAGAAGGTAGTGTCGATCTCGACGAGTTTGACACTGGTGAATATGGTGCAGTAGCAGCAACCGTTGCCTACGCAGATGAAATCAGTGGCGACAACGGTGATGCAACTGCGAATAATGCCTTTACTGCTGGTGTTGCGTTCGGTGAAACTGCATCTACCGTATCCCAGATCCTCGCTTTTGATATTGACGAAGATGAAGAAGGCGATGCCTTTGATGATGCAGTAATCATTCAATCTATCGCTTTTGCAACTGAAAACGAGACTGAGTATGAACCTCAGTACTATGATTATGCCGATCAAGACAACGCTGATTTTCTTGATTTTGTTGACTAATTGCAGGATCTAAATTAATTTTTGATGTTGATTAGAAAGGGAATAAATTTTTTTATTCCCTTTTCATTATGGAAATAAGTACTCAAGTATTTATGATCAACAAATTAAATGATCTTCTTTTGGGAAAAAGCTTGTTTTTTCTGATTGATATCAAAATACAAAACATTTTTTACTGAAAAATGACTGACTATCAAACCTTCTGCTTTTTTGAGAAAATTCTAACGTTTGAATTTGATTTAGCGACCGTAGATAAATTAGTCGAATTCACACTGGCAAATATTGAAAAGCACAGTGGTAAGAAGAGATCAATGCGTAAGGGCCAACAACTTAGAGAGCTCAATACAAATCAAGAGTTTTTATCTATCCTAGGGCCAGGTCTAAAATCAATTTACCAGGCTGCACCCGCCTGGCTAGAGGGCCACAAGGAAGGTGGTCTTAGAGAAAAAAAATCACTTTTTTGTTGACGGATGCTTGGATTAACCATAGCCCCCCTGGTGCCTATAATAAAATACATATACATCCGGGGGCGAATATCTCTGGCGTGATTTATCTCCAGGCCCCTGAAAATTGCGGCAATATTAGTTTTGTTAATCCTTATTCATACTTTTGTGCTGCGGAAGATACTTATACAGTAGTTCCTAAAAAAGGAATGGGGTTACTTTTTAATAGTCGCTTGCCCCATTATGTGGATGTCAATCACTCTGAAGAAGACCGCATTTCGATGGCTTTTAACATGAGATTTACGGATTTACCCTTAAAGCTCGGCTAAAATAAGCCTAGTTCCATCGGACATTTTTAGGAATCATGGCGCGATGATCAAAAGTTCTACTTTTCGGAGTGGAACTTTAACTTTTATTTTGAGTCAGTTGAATCATCTGGATTCCCTTCAACAAAATACATTTTTTATGATCTGTCTTTATTCTGAGAAAAAGCAATGAAATGTTACTTATTTAATGGATTGGCAACTCTCTGTTTGCTAATAGTCCATAATTCTGTGGCAGCACAGAGTAATGCGAATAGATTTGTGCCCTTGATCCAACCTTTGGGGAAATGTCGGGAAGCTCTAAGTTCAGATCAGCCTCCAACTGTACAGTTGCGTCTGTGCAATGCTGCGTTAGAAGCTCACAAAGAAAATGTAGAACAAGTCAACAGTCCATTGGAAAAAAATTTGTTCTGGGGTAATTTGGCAATTATCCATGCTAGCTTGCAGAGTATTTTTGAAGAAATAGACGGTACAGCAACAATGGATAGGGCCTGTACTCAAGCTGAATTGAGCTGGTTGGCGCACAAAAATGTTCAAGATGAAGACTGGGGAAGGGAAGATTTACTAGCCGCATCTCAAAACGTGCGAGGGAGAATTCAAGAAAATGTTCAAGAATGTCGCAACAATGTGGGAACACCTGAATGGGGAGCGACACTGTAGTTGACTAACCATAATGAACTTGAATATCGTTCTATAGGCAAGTGTCGCTATCGTAAATTCACCCTGTAAATGAATTTATTTCACAAAAAAAGGCGATCGCCTTTTCTCCTTTTCCTCTCCTCCTGCCTGCTGGTGATCAGCCTCAGCCTTGGATTGCAGCAACCAGCGGGAGCAATTTTTGGCCTACCCTTACCGGAAGCAGATCTAGGGGAGGTGTTGCCGAACAATGGTCAGGAGCTAATCGTCGATCGGTGTGTGTATTTGGATGGCCACTGTATTTTTAAGGTGGCGGCTCCCCGTTCGGAACTTTCGACACGGCTGAACTATATCCAAACCCAGCTCAACCGAATTAAACGGGTATATGACGCGGAAAATGCCCCAAACATTCAAGTGATACCTGTTGGGTCTGAGGGGGAAGCGAACGGTGATCTAGAAAATAATATTCAGATCCAGGTGGGAGATGATGAATCCATCCGCTTGATGACCGTGACCCGCTGGGACGCACAACTGAGTGGCGAAGATATTGAAGGACGCACTGAGCAGATTATTGGTCAGATTGAAAGTGCCTTAGACCGGGCTCAGCTTGAACGAACGGACACATTTTTAAAACAGCGGGTGGCGATCGCCATTGGTGTTGCCGTGGTGGCCTTAATCCTAGAAATTTTCGGGCGGCGCTGGCAGCGTAAACTCCACAAACAACAGGAGCGGGAAGCAGAATTTCCCCAAGGCAATACGACCCTCATTTCAATTCAACTGAGCCAACGGCAAAGCAACAACCTCCGGGAAGTCAAAGTTCGTTTGAGCCAACTGCTTCAGGGAGGCGCGATTACCGCAGCCATTTTTATTAACTTGGGCTTATTTCCCCAAACGCGGATTGCCCAGGTTTGGCTGTTGGGCATTTTTAGATATCCTCTTTGGCTCGCCTTGATTGCCCTAGTGAGTTATTTACTAATCCGGCTGAGTTATGCGTTGATTGCCAAATTTAACCAACTCCTGGCCGATGGTGCCCTCGAAGCGTTTACGTTTATCACCCAAGAGTCGAACCAGCGGCTAGAACTGCGGGTGCAAACCTTTTCCCAGGTGATGCGCAGCGTCGTCACCCTAATTATTTTAGTAATTGCCCTGCTGGTCTTTTTTTGGTCGATTAATATCAATATCGCGCCCCTCCTTGCTGGGGCTGGGATCATTGGTTTGGCGGTGTCCTTTGCGGCTCAAAATTTACTCAAGGATATTATCAATGGTTTTTCGATTATCCTCGAAGACCAATATGCCGTTGGCGATGTGATTAATGTGGGCTCGGTGACGGGTTTAGTCGAAAATATCAACCTCCGCATTACCCAAATTCGGGACGCAGAAGGCCGCTTGATTACGATTCCCAATGGAGAAGTGCGGATCGTCGCTAACCTTTCAAATCAATGGTCACGGGCCGATCTTAATATTCCGGTACCCTACGAAACAGATGTCGATTTTGCCCTCAAGGTGTTGGGGGAAGTGGCCGAACAGATGTATACGGATCGAGATTGGCGATCGCGCATTATTGAAGCGCCCTTGGTGCTGGGGGTGGATAATTTCAATGAGCGGGGCATGGTGATCAAGCTGTGGATCAAAACTTTGCCCCTAAAACAGTGGGAAGTGTCACGGGAATTCCGGCGACGGGTCAAAATTGCCTTTGAAAAAGCGGGAATCATTATTCCTGTCTTCCAGAGTGATGTGTGGCTCCACGGTACAGATCAGCCATCAGAGCCTCCCCATTAAGGGCGATCGCCTTGCTCAATTCATTTTCTATATAATTGAACTCTGCCGTATTTCCTCTTAACCGTCCTTGACTGAGATCCAAGCCGAAACCCTTAAACTTCTCGAATGGCAACGCCTGTGCCAACATTTATCGACCTTTGCCGCAACAAAGTTAGGGGCGATCGCCGCGCAGCATTTGGTTTTTCCCCAGAGCCAAGCAGACAGTGAAATTCTCCTCGCCCAAACCGTCGAAATGCAGGCCTTGGATGGAGCGGTGGACAACGGCGTTTCCTTTGAGGGGATTGGCGATATCAGTGATGCTTTGGAACGGGCCACCGTGGGCGGGCTGATCACTGGCAAAGATCTCTTGCTCATTGCCACCACCCTGGCCGGAGTGCGTCGTTTGCGGCGCTTAGTGGAAAATGCGGAACTAGAACTCCCCCAACTGACGCGCCTGGTGGAGCAGGTGCGCACCTACCCGGAATTAGAACAAGATATTCACCATTGCATCGATGACCGGGGAGATGTTACAGACCGAGCCAGCCCGAAGCTCGAAGGAATTCGCGTCAAAATTAAAGGAGCCAGGGAGCAGATTTACCAAACCTTGCAGCGGATCATGCAACGGCACAGCGGCTCGATCCAGGAAGCGGTCATTACCCAGCGGGGCGATCGCTTTGTGTTACCCGTTAAGGCAGGGCAAAAGGAACAAATTCCTGGCATCGTCCACGATATTTCCAGCACGGGCTCGACCCTTTACATCGAACCGAAAGGGATTGTGGAGTTGGGTAATCGCCTCCGCCAGGCCGTTAAACAAGAGGAGCGGGAAATTGAAATTGTCCTGCGTCAGCTCACCGAAAAAGTGGCCGAGGTAGTCGAGGATCTCGAAAAACTCCTGGCGATCGCCACCACCCTCGATCTCGCCATGACCCGTGCTCGTTACAGTCTTTGGCTCGATGGACACCCGCCCAAATTTATCGCCCCCGATCAACCGACGGTACTGCGGCAGTTGCGCCATCCTTTGCTGGTATGGCAGGAGAAACAAGAAGAAAGCCTGGAAGTTATCCCGATCAATGTGCAAATTCGCCCAGAAATCCGCGTCGTGGCGATCACGGGCCCCAATACTGGCGGCAAAACTGTCACCTTAAAGACTCTGGGAATGGCCGCGCTCATGGCGAAAGTAGGCCTTTTCATTCCGGCGATCGCCCCGGTGGAAATCCATTGGTTTGACCAAATCTTAGCCGATATCGGCGATGAACAATCCCTCCAGCAGAGTTTATCAACTTTTTCTGGCCATATTCGCCGTGTGGGTCGGATTATCGAAGCTTTAGACCAGGAGAGTCAGAACAATCTTGTGCTCCTCGATGAAGTGGGGGCCGGCACCGATCCCACCGAAGGCAGTGCCCTGGCGATCGCCCTGTTGAAATATTTGGCAGACCAGACCCAGCTCACGGTGGCTACCACCCACTACGGGGAACTGAAGGCTCTGAAGTACGAGGATGAGCGCTTTGAAAATGCCTCGGTCGAATTTGATGAATATTCCCTCCGGCCCACCTACAAGTTGCTCTGGGGGATTCCGGGGCGTTCCAATGCCTTGGCGATCGCCCAGCGTTTGGGCCTAGATGCGGAAATTGTGGAAACAGCCCAGGATCTGTTGGGGAATACTAATACCAATGTCAACGAGGTGATCGCCGCCCTCGAAGCCCAGCGCCGGGAACAGGAACAAAAAGCCAAGGAAGCCGAAGCTCTCCTCAAACAGACCGAACGGTTCTATACGGAAGTTTCCAGTAAAGCCGCCGATCTCCAACGCCGGGAAGCAGAACTCAAACTCGCCCAAGACCAACAGGTGCAAGCGGCGATCGCCGAAGCTAAAGCCGAGATTGCCCAGGTAATTCGCACCTTACAAAAGGGCCAACCCACCGCCCAAAAAGCCCAGGCCGCCACCGAAGCCCTGGGGGACATTGCCGCGAGCAAAATGAGTCAACCCAAACGGAAAAAACCGGGTTATCAACCGCAATTGGGGGAAAAAATTCGCATTTCTAAGCTGGGACAAACCGCCGAAGTTATTGAACTAGACCCTGACAATAAAACCCTCGTCGCCCGTTTTGGGGTGATGAAAATGTCCCTCGATTGGACAGAAATTGAATCGCTCCAGGGCCAGAAAGTCGAGGCAGAGCCCAAGCCAAAAACCCCGAAAAAACAAGCGCCCCCCAAAGCAAAAACCCCCGAAACCGTGACGGTGCGCACCACCCGCAATACCATCGATATCCGGGGACAACGGATGCACCAAGCAGAAAGTAGCCTCGAACAGGCGATCGCCAATGCCACTGCTGCGGGATCCCAGGTCATTTGGATTATCCACGGCAAAGGTACCGGCAAGCTCCGGGAAGGCGTCCATGAATTTTTGAAATACCATCCCCAAATTCAGCGCTACGAACTCGCCGAGCAGAAAGAAGGGGGGGCTGGCGTCACCCTGGCCTATTTTTCCTAAGAAGGCCGCATACTACAATATTTCCCTGGGAATCCTTTTGTACCAGAACACCACTCTAGCCCCAGGGACTCAATGCTCAAGCTCTTTAAACGCTACGAAAAATTAATGATTCAAATCTTGCTGGCGATGATGGCGATCGCCATTGGCTTAGCAACCCTGGATTTTGGCTGGTTCCTGTTCCAAAGTATTGCTGCTCCCCCGATACTGTTGTTAAACGCCGACCAACTGCTAGAAGTTTTTAGTCTCTTTATGCTGATCATTATCGGCATCGAACTTTTAGAGAGCATTATCAATACCTATCTTTCTAAAGGACGCCCCCATTTTGAAGTGGTTTTATCCGTCGCCATTATTGCGATCGCCCGGAAGGTAATTATCCTAGACATCAAAACCACCGATAGCGTGAGTTTATTCGGCATTGCCGCAATTATTCTTTCCCTGACGGTGGGCTATTACTTCATGAAGCAAAGCCACCCCGAAGATGGGTATTCCCCCGACCTAGATCCGACCAAAGACCAAAAACCGCCCCAGTAGCGTTCTCAAACATTGAACACGGAGCGGTAATTGACGCTATTTAGAGATTTCACTCAAACAAAATTAGCCGGACAAACTATAGACCGTTGGCCTGGAGAGGCGCATCTTCAACCTTGACCCGGTGGGTGGTGAGCACCATGCCATCACTGCGTACCACCAGGGCCGAGTACCACATATCTCCCGCTTCGGTGGGGGCTTCTACCCGTTTAAAAATGCCGCCAGCAGGCAGAATATCCAGGTCAAAGGCCTCCGGATTCGTGTAGGTGCTACTGGTAATCGGTTCTTCGAGGGCACCCCCCAATAAAATTTCTTCTCCCAAGGGATCCTGCACAATCACATCAAAGCCAAAATCAGCGGCAGGGGCAACGGTTTCTGGGATCAAGACTTTCAAGGCGGGGGGATTGTCGCCACTGGTGAGGGTTGATGCTTCAGATAAAATATCTTGGCTAATCAGTTTGTCCCCTTGGAATGTCTGTTGGGAACGGATTGTACTTTCATAATGAACCCAGCGGCCTGCTTGTTTCTTGAGGCCCCGCACCTGGGTTTCGGTTTCAGCCACGAGGCGATCGCCTGTTTGTTCCCAATTGAGGAGCTTGGTGTTGTAGCTCAGGCGGGGATATTCTTCCCAGAGTTGGGTTAACAAGTCCTGGAGATCCGTTTTGGAGAGTCCGTCGCTGTGGGTGAAATTCTCACCGTAGAAATTTAAGAGTTGCTCTAGTTGTTGGTCATTGGCGGCTTGGTCAATGTCTACCAAAAGATCCGTGAGGGAAGCTGGGGCAGTGGCCGGAGTGCGGGCCTCGCTGCGTAAACCAAATCCCAGGGTTAAAACTCCCGTGGCGATCGCCATGCCAAAAAACCGTTGCCAAGATTGCCAGTAGCCCATAAATTTTCGATCACTCCTTCAAGCGGACAAGTTCCCATCAGTTGATCAGAACGTGTAATCTATTCTAGAACCTGAGACGAAAAACGACTGAAATTGTGGCAAAGGCAGTGACCCGAATCTTGATGGCGGCCAGCGGCACCGGGGGACATCTCTTTCCGGCCCTGGCGGTGGCAGAAAAATTAACGGACTGTGAGATTGAATGGTTGGGGGTCCGCGATCGCCTCGAAACGGATTTAGTGCCTAATCAATATCGCCGCCATGCGGTCACGGCCAAGGGACTCCAGGGCAACCCCCTCCAAAAGCTAGTCAATGGTTTGCAGTTGCTCGCGTCTATTTTCCAAACCTACAAAATTTTGGGCGATCGCCAGATTGATCTAGTTTTTACCACCGGGGGATATATCGCCGCTCCAGCAATCCTGGCGGCGCGACTGCGACGAATTCCGGTGATCCTCCACGAGTCCAATGTGCTTCCTGGTAAAGTGACCCGCCTGTTGGGGCAATATGCCACTGCTGTGATTGTGGGCTTTCAGGAGTCGGCCCAATATTTACCCAAGGCAAAAACCATTCACCTCGGCACCCCAGTGCGAGCCGAATTTCTCACGCCCCAACCTCTAGAGTTAGATCTTCCAGGCGATCGCCCCTTGATTTTGGCGATGGGGGGTTCCCAGGGGGCCGTGGGGATTAATCAATTGGTGCGTCAATGTGCGGGCCGCTGGCTCGAAGCCGGAGCCTCGATCGTTCACATCACCGGGAAAAACGACCCTGACGTTGGCCAGTTCCAAGCCGAAAACTATCTCACCTTGCCCTTTGTTGAGAATATTGCTCCCCTCCTGCAACGGGCGGACGTGGTGATTAGTCGCTCTGGGGCCAGCGCCCTGACGGAATTAACCATTACCAAAACGCCGGCCATTCTGATTCCCTATCCCTATGCCGCCGAGGATCACCAAACCCTCAATGCCCAGGTTTTTGCGAAACACGAAGCCGCACTGTTAGCGCCCCAGGCTGAATTAACCCCTGAATCCCTCACAGCGATGGTCTTGGGTCTATTAGAAGCACCGGGGAAACGGGAGGCGATCGCCGCCAATGTTGCTGCCCTAGGGATGCCAGAAAGTGCCGAAAAAATTGCTTATTTCCTGCGTACTACTCTACGTTTGTAGGGGTTTCAAGATTCGGATCATCCGGTTGCGTCGGTAGAGGTTCACGGTTTAACAGCCAGTTCAAACCAAAGGCCGCCAGGACTAACATCAGAAGAATCGCCACTAAACTCACCAAAATTAAGGTGAACTGGGACAGACTATTTTCCGCCTCTGGTTCCGACGCCAGTTCCGCCTCAAGGGTTGTGTCTAGGGCCAGATCCGGAGGGACAAATTCCGGCTCAAAGTCTTCAGGGGCGGGAGCCGTTTCAAGTTCTGGGGCCTGGGTGAAGGTGTCCGTTGTGAAGCGGTAGAAGGCGATCGCCGCCGTAATGTTATCTTCAGGATTTTTGGCGATCGCCTTCTCAATCAAGCTCTGGAGCAGAGCCGCCGGGGGCAAATGACCCTGGATAATCACCGGGGCGAAGGTCTGCCAATGGGACTCTAAAAATTGCTGGTCACTCAGGCCATCGGAACAGACCACCAACACCCCATCTTCAGCAAACACGAAGCGGCGAATCACAGGATGGAGGCGATCGCCCCCTTTAATCCCTAGGGCTTGGGTGAGGGCCATGTGATCGGGGCGCTGTGACCCTTGACGATAAATGGCCCGGCCCGCCTGGACTTCCCGACTGAGCACATCATCGTCCACCGTTAAGCAAACGCATTGTTCCCTGGTGAGCCAATAGGCCCGGCTGTCCCCCACCTGGGCAATGTAGAGTTCGTGGCTGTGGCTATCCTGGAGTTCGTCGGCCTTGGGTCTTTGGGGTACCTGGAGGGCAAGGGTTAAGGTTGTAGCCATGCGATCGCCCCCTGTGCGTCCTTCTTGATCGTTACGTTCGGCGATCAAGTTATTTGTAATGCGAATGTAGGCCGCTAGCTGTTGTTCGATGACCGCCGGGGGAACCACTTCATCGATATCAAATAGCCCTTGGAAAAAACCTGTCAATTGCAACTTGAGGGATTGAATTGCCAACTGACTCGCCACATCTCCCTGGCCATGGCCTTCAACACCGTCACACACCATTAGTAAATGATCACTCAAGGCCAGGGTTGCCGTAGGGGGAGCGGCTAAATCCTGGGTCGTGGGGTAGTGGGCATCTTGGTTGCTTGTGGGGAGTTTTCCCTGATCGGTGGCACTGGCGATCGCCATTTGCAGATGTTGCTGGCTAGACTGCTCTAAAAGGAGCTGATTTAACCGGGGCAAAATAATCTCTAGATCTGCATCCGGTTCGCTTAAACTCTCAATCATTTCCGTCAGCATTGCTTGAAGTGGCGGCGCGCTTTCAGGCAGGAGCGATCGCCAGGGCGTTACTAAGGCCCCTAAGGTGACAGGGGCACCAGGGGGATCGGCCAATAATTCCATCAGTCGGAGTCGCCAACCATCGACCCGGATATTTTCTAACGGCAAAAGGCTAGTGCCCATGGCCACGGCTGCCAAATCTTCCCAGAGATCAAGCATTTGCCACAGCCAATTTAACTGTTGCAGCGGGGAAGCATCGGCCCAAACCGATCCTAGGGCAGGCAGCAGTTCCCCTTGATTGTTAATTGGGATGTTGTCGAGGAGTAAAATTTCTCCTTCTGGGAGAGACAAAATATCGTAAATGCGAGGCAAGTGCAGTTGACGGGAATATAATTTGCCATAGCGTTGGGCCAGGTCATTGGGGGCTGTGCAGTCCGATGGTGCTTCGGGCTTGGTGTCTTGCCAAATTTGCGGCGCAACCACCCAGTAGCGATCGCCAACAAGATCCGCTGCCTGAAAGGTTAACGCCAAGGAACCCGATGCTCGGAGATAAGGAAGAGTAATAGACATAAACTTTAGAAAACAGTACAGCGCACAAACAGCCCAGGCCCAGTAGTCAAGCTATGATGAAGTCAGCGGTCAATGGTGCTGACCCACGGAGGCCATCCCTGATCGAATTATATGGCGAAAAATCCCCAATATTAGGGTCTCGGTGAATGCTCAATCCTTTAATGGTCTGGTTAATTATTGGCGCGGTGCTTTGCTCCCTAGAGTTTATTTTTCCCACCGCCTTCATGGAGTTTATGCTAGGGCTTGGGGCCGTGGCTGTGGCTGTCATTGTGTATCTCATTCCGAGCCTGAATCCGAATATACAAATTTTTCTATGGCTGCTGTTTTCGACCATCGCCATTGTGAGTTCCCGCCGTTTTTTTACCCCCAAAACTTCCATACGGACCCTCAGTGATGCTGCCGATGCCGAAACCCTAACGGCGATCGCCCCCGGTGAAGCTGGCCGCGTTTTGTACGAAGGCAACTCCTGGCGAGCCCGCTGCGCCGACGAAACCGTCACCATTGATCCCCATCAGACCGTTTATGTGCTGCGTCGGGAAGGCACAACCTTAATTGTTATGCCCCGGCATCTCCTTGAACCCTAGGCCCATGTCCCTAACTCAGAAGAGGTTTAGTTAAGCTCAGTTAACCTGTAAGCAATTCTATAATTTGAGAAGTTTTTCACCGATAAAATACATTTAGATTGCAGCTTTTTTCCGACACCATTTCTTACCGCTCTAGCCATATCTATGTACCAGTCCCTTGCTGCCCTATGTGCCGCTTTGATGTTAACGGGCATTGTCTATGTCCTCGTAAAACATGATCAAAAAATCGCGATGCGGCAACAGGACTATCGCTACATTATTTTTGGTTGCATCCTGTTAGCTTTAGGGCGTTGGTTATCTTTTTTGCAATTCTCCCAATACCTCGCCGCCCAGTGGCAATCTTTAGGAACGGTCTGGCAGTTCGGTGAGCGATTTATTAGTGAAGGTGTTGGGCTGATCTTCGTTGGCGTTGGACTGGTGCGGTGGTTGCCAACTTTAACGACGTTCCAGCGTCGAGCCTCTGCCTATAGACAGACCAGTGAAGCCTTAGAATCCGAACGCAATATTCTGCAAGGATTATTTAATAGTCTCCAAGGCGCGTTGTTCGTCTGTGATGGTGCGGGTAACTTTATCCGTTGGAATCGTTTTTATCAAGAAGTGCTTGGTTTTAGTGATGCAGAGATGTCTCACCTCAAGGCGATCGAGACCATCGTGCCTGAAGATCGAGAGTTTGTGCAGCAACAGTTACTGGAAGTTTTTAGTCAAGGCTATGCAGAAGGGGAATTTCGAGTCCGGACAAAACAGGGCAAGACTTTAAGACTATATGGATTTGCGTCGCGGGTTGAACTTGATCTCGATCAAAATGCTTCGGGATTTACAGGCATTGCCATTGATATTTCCGCTCTCAAACAGGTCGAAGCGGAACTGCGACGTTCCCAACGGTCTTTGCAGATGCACAATTGCTTCTTGACCTTGGCCCATGCCCTTACCCAGCGTTTACATGGCTCCCTAGAAATTGAAGATATCGCCCGGGAAACCACGACAACGCTACATCAATATTATGCAGAAACTTGTATTGGTTTTTATTTATTAGAAGGTGCAACTTTTGAGGATGGCCTACTCAAGCTCCAGAGCCATGCGGGTTTTTCGTCGGAAAGGCGCGTTGCCCTCAATCAACTCACCGCCAGCCATCGTCTTTTTCGCTATGCTTTGCAGGATAAAACGCTCCAAATTTTAGACGCTGCGGAATTGGCTTGTTTTTGTGATGATCTCAGTCCCCAAAGTGTTGCCCTGAGCAATGCGGCGAAGGTTTTAACGATTCCTTTGATTTTCCATGAACAACAGTTTGGCTTGCTGTTGATGCTATTCCAAGAGGATAAAACCTTAGCTTCCTATGAAATTGATACCCTCCGCGCCCTGGGTCAGTCGATTTCTTTGGCGATCGCCAATGCCCACCATTTCAAAGAACTGCGCTACCAAGCCCGCTACGATAGTTTGACGACCATCGGCAATCGCAATCTATTCCACGACACAATTCAGGAGTGGTTAAATGCGCCCTCCTTGGGGTACGAGTTGATCATTGTGATGCTGATTGACCTAGACCGTTTCAAGGATCTCAATGACACCCTGGGCCATAAGCTTGGGAATACCTTTCTGCAACAGATTGCCCTGCGCTTACTCTCGGCCCTCAGTCCCTACCAGGGGATCGTTTGTCGCTTGGGAGGAGATGAATTCGCCGTTGCCTGTCCGATGATGCACAGCAAATGGGAAGAAGCCTGCCAGCAGGCGGTGGAATTGGCCGATATTTTGCAGGCAGCGATCCAACAGCCCTTTGTCACGGCGGGCAATGTGATTCACATTACGGCGAGCCTGGGGATTGCGATGTTCCCCAACCACGGGACAGATAGCCACGCCGCCCTCCGCAGTGCCGAAGTGGCGATGTATGCGGCAAAGCAAAAACGTACGGCCTATGAGATTTACCACGAAGATATTGACCACTACACCCCGCGTCGCCTCGCCATTCTCTCTAGCCTCGGGAAACCGAGCGCTCGCCAACAATTCTTTTTGTGCTATCAACCGAAGTTTGATCTCCGGCAAAAAAGACTGATCGGCGTAGAGGCTTTGGCCCGTTGGCACCACCCCACGTTTGGGCTTATTTCCCCCGCTGAATTTGTCCCCCTCGCGGAACAAAGTGATGCGATCCACGCGCTGACCTACTGGATTTGGGAAGAAGCTTTCCAACAAAAAAAAGCCTGGCAAAACCAAGGTCTTGATTTGGCGATCGCCCTTAATCTATCGGCCTGTAGCTTGCTCGATCCAAACTGCCTGACCACCTTTGAGTCGCTCCTCCAGCAATATGAAATCATCCCTGCACAGGTTGAACTCGAAATTACAGAAACCGCCCTCATGAGTGACCCGCGCTATGCCCTAGAGCTATTACAATGCTTCGCTAATCTGGGGGTGCATTTATCCATTGATGACTTTGGTACCGGATATTCTTCTCTGAGCTATTTACAGCGGTTTCCGGTTCATGCCCTAAAAATTGATCAATCCTTTGTGGTGGATATGCTCACCAACGAACAAAGCCTGGTGATTGTCCGCTCGACGATTAATTTAGCCCACAGCCTCGGCCTAGAAGTGGTGGCAGAAGGGGTCGAGAATCAGGCCATCCTGGATTTACTCAAAGAAATGGGGTGTGACATAGCCCAAGGATATTTTCTCGGGCGTCCCCAAAGAGCCGAACAGGTCCATCGCTTCTCCGCTGAAGGCCTCAAGCGAGTTGTTTAGAAAGACACTACTTGGGCTTGCCGAAAACCTGAAAAATAAAGTAGTGAAATGTAAACTTTTTCGACTTTCTTGTAGCCACCACGACAGGCACGCCGTCCCAAAGAGATATATTGTTACAATAACTTAAAGAAAATACCAGTAAATTTAATTTGTATCAGCTATGGGTCGTGTTGGGGTCTTATTACTTAACCTAGGTGGGCCAGACAAATTAGAGGATGTCCGTCCTTTTTTATTTAATTTGTTTGCTGACCCCGAAATTATTCGTTTACCCGCGCCATGGATGCAAAAGCCGCTTGCTTGGCTCATTTCCACGCTCCGGGCCGGCAAATCCCAAGAAAACTATAAAGAAATTGGCGGTGGTTCGCCCCTCCGACAAATCACCGAAGCCCAGGGGACAGCCCTCGCCCAAAAGTTGGCGGAGTGGGGTCAAGAGGTCAAAGTTTATGTGGGGATGCGCTACTGGCACCCCTTCACCGAAGAGGCGATCGCCGAAATTAAACAAGATAACCTTGATCAGCTGGTGGTATTGCCACTCTATCCCCAGTTTTCCATTAGTACCAGTGGGTCTAGCTTCCGGGTACTCGAAGAAATGTGGCGCACCGACAAAGACCTCAATCAACTCGATTACACCCTCATTCCCTCCTGGTATGACCATCCCCAGTACATTGCTGCGATGGTCGATCTCATTCGCCAAGAGCTGGATCAATTTGAAAACCCAGACCAGGCCCACATTTTCTTTAGTGCCCATGGCGTCCCCCAAAGCTATGTCGAAGAAGCGGGGGATCCTTACCAACGGGAAATCGAAGAATGCACCAAGTTAATCATGGAAGCCCTTGGTCGTCCCAATGACTACACCCTGGCCTACCAAAGTCGTGTTGGCCCCGTGGAATGGCTCCAACCCTACACCGAAGATTCCCTCATTGCCCTGGGCGAAAAAGGCGTGAAGGATTTGGTGGTGATTCCCATTAGTTTTGTGTCTGAGCACATCGAAACCCTCCAGGAAATCGATATTGAGTATCGGGAAGTTGCCGAGGAAGCTGGCATTGAAAATTTCCGCCGCGTTCCGGCTCTGAATACTCACCCGTTATTCATCGAATCCTTGGCGAACTTGGTCACCGATTCCCTGGAACAATGTCCTCGCACCTTTGGTCAGGTCACCCACCCCAAAGAAAATATGAAAATGTATCCCCAAGAATTGTCCTGGGGCATGAATACCAGCGCCGAGGTTTTAAATGGTCGCCTCGCCATGATCGGCTTTTTGGCGTTGTTGTTGGAGTTGATTAGTGGCCAAGGCCCGCTCCATTTTGTTGGCATTATGTAAATAACATCCCCCTAGCTCCCCCTTTCAAAGGGGGATTTTTGTTAAATGACGCGCTCGTTGCCGCCATCAAGGGGAATTTGGGCGGCGGTTGTTTTAGCGAATAGATCACTGCAAAGGGTTACGGCGCATTCAGCGACGTCCTGGCTGGTGATTTCCACCTGGAGGAGATTATTTTTCTTGTAATCTTCAATGGTCAGGCCGTAGGCTTTGGCGCGTTTTTCGAGCACTTCGGGCGTCCAAATCCCTGTGTCAAAAACAGCATTGGGATGGACGGTGTTGATCCGAATTCCATCTGAACTCCATTCCAGTGCTGCCACCCGTGCCAGTTGGTTGAGGGCCGCTTTCGAGACGGAATAGGCGGCGACCCCTTGACCTGGAGCAGCAACATTTTTCGAGCCAATGATCGCAACCCGGCCCCCTTTCGGAGCCAGTTTCAGGAAAGGATGGCATTCCCGCAGCAGAACCAAATTGCTGTCGAGATTGATGTCGAGTACCTGTCGCCAGTGGTCGGTGGGGAGATTGGCGATCGCCTGGCTGGGGGGGAAAATCCCGGCGTTAAGAATTACCATGTCCAGACCACCAAAATATTGGACTGCTTGCTCTAAGGCATTTTTAATTTGGGTTTCATCCGTCAGGTCACAGGTCAGGCCAAGAAAATCAGGGCGATCGCAGAGAGTTTCGATGGCCGGGTTAATATCCAGGGCCACCACCGCCGCCCCTCGCTTCAGGAGAGATTCAACGCAGGCTTTGCCAATGCCAGAGGCGGCCCCTGTCACCAGGGCAATCTCGCCGGTAAATTCTGGTGGATTGCCCCCTTTTTTCAGTTTGGCCTGCTCTAGATCCCAATATTCCATATCAAAAATATCTTTTTGGGACAGGGCTTGGTAGCGACTGAGCCGTTCAGCACGGGTAATAATCTCGATGGTGTGGCGATAGATATCTGCGACAATGTTTGCGGCTTTGGCGGTTTGGCCGACGGTAATTAAACCGAGTTCCGGATCGAGGATTACCCTGGGGGCCGGATCAAGCATTGTTTTGGGTTCCTTGGCTTGGGGCGCTTGGCTGGCGAAATAGGCTTTGTAAGCGGCGGCGAACCCTTGCACATCGCGACCAATCAGGGGCACGGGTTTGGTGCGAATCACATGGTCGGGAGTGGCGGGATTTTGTTGGGAAATGCGCCCTAAGTCTTCTCGTTGGGTGAAGTTCAAAATTTCCGGGCGGCGATCGCCTTTGAGAATCACGGGGAAACCTGCCACCTGGGAAACGTCGTAACGGAGTTGGGCTAGGGTTTTCGCGATGGGAGTATCACTGGTTTTTACAGAACGTTGGGGAATCTGCCAAGCCCCTTGCTGCTGGAGATAGGTTTCTGCTTCCTGGACGAGGGCAATCATCCGCTCATAGGATTCTTTGGCCGTCGCCCCAAAGGAGAAAATCCCGTGGTTTAACAAAATCATTCCCTCAGTTTGGCCATGGGCTTCGGCGGCAAACCTTTCGGCACAAAGGCGAGCAAGATCAAATCCCGGCATGATGTAGGGAATAATCACCAGGCGATCGCCATAAATTTCTTTGATTCGCTCCAGCCCCTCCGGTGTGTTGGTAATTGTTACAATCGCGTCGGCATGGGTGTGATCGACATATTTGTAGGGCAAAATGGCGTGCAAAATCGTTTCCACCGAAGGAGTCGGGGCGGTGGCGACGGTCATTTGGGTCTTTAGTTCGTTGACCATCTGGGGGTCACTTAGACTGGGTAATTGAGCCAATTTCAACAAATGCTGCATCCGCACCGGGGCAAAACCGGCTGCTTCGATGGTCGCCAAATCCCAACCGCTCCCTTTGACGTAGAGGATTTCTTCTGTTTCGCCAACTAGGTTCGTTTCCGTGACCTTGACAGAGGTATTACCACCGCCATGGAGTACCAAAGAGGGATCTCGCCCTAACAAACGCGACGTGTAAACCCGCAGGGCCAAATCCCCCTGGTAGGTGGCTGCTTCTTGATCATTCCAAAGGCTTTTCATGTACTGAGTTCCGCTAAATTACACAGTACAAATCTTAGGCCGCTTCGGGTTGCAGAGCTAAAATTTACGGCGCTAAGCGTTGCCGCTGCCAAGTGCGATCGCCTTGTAAGGTAAACACAAGCCGGTCATGGAGCCGACTGGGACGTCCTTGCCAAAATTCAATTTTTTCGGGCTTCACCAAAAAGCCGCCCCAATGGTCTGGCCGGGGAATCTCTTTGTCGGCGTACTCGGCTTCGAGGTCTTTGAAGCGCTGTTCGAGAACTTCCCGGTTGGCGATCGCCTGGCTTTGGGCAGAGGCCCAGGCTCCAATTTGGGATTTACGGGGGCGGCTGGCGAAATATTCATCGGAGCGTTCAGGAGGCAGTTTTTCGACGGTGCCTTCGATGCGTACTTGTCTTTCTAGGGGTTCCCACCAAAAGACCAAAGCCGCATATTGGGTTCCTGTTAGTTCCAAACCCTTTTGGCTGGTGTAGTTCGTAAAAAATGTAAACCCTGCCTCACTAAAATCTTTTAAAAGCACAACCCGTGAACTGGGTTTCCCGTCAGGGCCGACGGAGCTGAGAACCATCGCATTGGGCTCACGAATTTCATCAATTTCCGTTGCTTGTTGGAACCAAGTGGCGAATTGCACCATGGGGTCATTGCTCACATCATCTTCATGGAGACCCGCTTTGGTGTAATTTTGGCGGAGATTGGCAACGTGCATAATCATCGGCGGCACCAACGAACTAACGGTAATGGACTCAAAGGACAGAATGAAAGTCGCTTTGTATTGTAGTGGAATTTTTTTGCGGATGTTGGCCCTAAAAACTAACCACCACTGACGGGAGGAATCAGAACCACCTCATCGCCCTCCTGGAGCACTGTTTCCGGGGAGACAAATTCTAAATTCACGCCAAAGCGGGTGACGGCCTGCCATTCTGCCAAACTGGGATATTCACTGAGAATGTGCTGGAAAACGTCCATAACTGTGCTGCCAGGGGCAACTTGCCAATGTAAAACTTCGGTGCCGTAGGTTTCTTGGTAGATTGCGAAGAGCTTAATGGTGATTTGGAGCGGGGCAGACATTGAATGTTTTCGGGTGAGGGGGAGTTGTGAGGACATTTTCAGAGGATCATAGCGGTGTTGTTGGGGTTTCGCCAAAGGAATCACGCTGACAGGATTTTTTTGGGGTATCCTTGGGTTAAATTTCGCCTCCTTCCAGATAACAACAACCATCGATGAATCTCCTTGAGTGCTACAAAATTTTAGGGTTACGGGTTGATGCAGAGCTGGAAGCAGTAAAGGCGGCCTATCGTCGTTTGGCGCGGCAATGTCACCCGGATGTAAATCGTGGCGATCGCCAAGCGGAATACAAATTTATCCAAATTACCCAAGCCTACAAAGTCCTGGCAGAAATTCACCGTTCCCCGGACAAACAAACTTGGCTCCCATCCCCAGAACCACAGCAGCCCCCAGGGAGGGCGATCCTTTCTCCTCTAGATCAGCGGCTGAAGTGGCAGAGCTACCAACGGCTCCAGGACTGCCTACAACAACAGCGCTATGCTAGGGCGATCGCCTTAATGGAAGGTCTAGCCCAGCGGCTCCCCCAAGATCTAGAGGTGCGCCAATGGCAAGGGATTACCTACCTCAGTTGGGGCCGCCATTTACTCCAACAGGGGCAACACCACAAAGCCCGCACCTATCTCCACAAAGCACTCCTGGCTGATCCCCACAACCGCAAGCTACGCCAACGGGTAGAGGAACTTTTGCAAACTATTTTGATTCCCGCCATCTGAAAAATCCGGCCTGGTTGATTAAGCCTCGACATATTGGGCGATCGCCTTCAGGAAGCGCACCGGGTGAAATGGTTTTGTGAAGTAATCATTGGCACCGAGATCCTGGGCTTTCTGACGGTGGAGATCATTATCGCGGGAGGTGAGCATTACGAAGGGTAAGTGATCCCATTGGCTTTGGCCCCGCACCATCTGCAAGAGGGTAAAGCCATCATAACCAGGCATTTCCAGGTCACAAATTGCGAGATCAAAGGTCTGTTTTGAGCGGTTGAGGAGGTTCCAGGCTTCTTTGCCATCCCGGCACTGCTGCACCTGATAGCCGACTTGATTTAACAGTTTATTGAGGGTACGGCGGACAGCAACAGAGTCATCAATGACCAAAATCGTCGGTTGGCGCTTGGGTTGTTCAGGGGCGGGACTGGACGCTTGGGGTTGCTCTGGGCTGGTCAAGAGTTGCTCAAAGGCATCGGGTAAAAGCACCGGAATCACTTCCCCGGAACCCAACACGGTACACCCCGCAACGTAGGGAGGATAGGCCACGGTATTGTCTAGGGATTTCAGCACCAGTTCCCGTTCCCCAAGGATTTCATCCACGGCGATCGCCAAAGATTTTTTCCCCTGGCGTACGATCAGACCGATGGTGGGGGCTGGCCGCTGTTCCGGGGGCAAGAGGAGATTGCTTTGGGGATAGGGCAGCAGTTGATCGAGGGCATGGAGTTTGAGGGGGGTGCCTTGCCAATCAAGAAATTCTGGATACTCTAAATTGTCTTTGTTAACCAGCGAGAGCACAGCCTGGACAGTCACCGAAGGAAAGGCGATCGCCTGTTGCTGGCAGCGGCAGAGGAGCAACGGCAAAATATTAAAGCTCAGGGGAATGCGGATCGTAAATTTTGTCCCCTGGTGCCGCTCACTACTGGCGGTAATGGTGCCTTTGAGTTGGGCCAGTTCGAGGCGGACAATATCCAGGCCTAAACCCCGACCGGAGAGATCGCTGACGGTGTCCCTTGTCGAAAAGCCTGGGGCAAATAGATATTCAAGGATTTCGGCTTCGGTCGGTTGGTGATTGGGCGCACAAAGTCCTTTGGCGATCGCCTTTTGTTGCACCCGGTCTAAATCAATGCCCCGGCCATCGTCTTGCACCAAAATTTCCACCATATTCCCCCGCAATTGTGCACTGAGGCGAATGGTTCCCGTCTCGGTTTTTTGGGCTTGGCGGCGTTCCTGGGGCGGTTCAATGCCATGGTCAAAAGCATTCCGGATTAGGTGGGTCAGGGGCGTGCGCAATTGTTCCAAAATTGCTTGATCCACCAAAACCTGTTCCCCCTCAATGGCTAGCTGTGCCATCTGGGGGTAGCGTTTACTCAAGGTCTCCAAGGACTGACGAAAACGGCGTGCCAAGTTGCCAAAGGGCATCAGGCGCGATTGGGTCAGATCCTGGTTGAGATACTCTAACTGTTGCCGCACCCCTTCTAAAGATTCTTGGAATTCCCACCGCATTAGTTCCAAATCTTCCTGGATCTCCTGCACCTGTACCATCAGTTCCTGGAACTGCTGGAGTTGGGAATGGGCCTGGGTGTATTGGTCAAAGTGGAGGGTGTCAAATTCCGTGTGGGTCGCAGTGGCCAATTCTAAGGACGGTTTCTGGCTGCCACCATTTTGGCCTGAACCAGCGGTAGCCACAGCCAATTTATCGTAGAGGGCTGTCACTTCATCGCGGATCGGGTTGAGTTGCTGGGTTCTTTTTTAAGATTGCGGCTGGCCCGGAGGAGTTGATCTTGGTGCCGGGTGAGCTTTTCGTAGCCAATGAACAGTTCCCCGACAGCATTCCCCATGCGGTTGAGTTGCTGGATCGGCATCCGAATTTGCAGGCTAGAGGTTTGTTTGGGAGCAGGTTTTGGCGTGGCATTAACCGGCGTGGCAGGAACTGGATCGGGACTGGGGTCAGCCTCGGCTGGGATCTCAAGTTTTGGCGGCTCTGGAACGCTTAGGAGAGCTTGGAATGATTCGCTAATCTTGGCCTCATCAGGGTTGGTTAGGTATGCCTGGGTCAGACGACGGATTTCGGCGATCGCCCCTTGGCTGAGGGTAACAGAATCAATGGCCGCACTATCTAGGGCTGTTTGAATCAGGGTGGCAATGGCCTTCAGCCAGGGAACCCCAAGGGCATCCCCTAGGAGGCGACATTCTTCTTCGAGGGTTTTGAGTTGGCGGGCGGCACTGCGGGGGGTGGGATCGTGGGTGAGGAGTTTTTCGAGGCGCTGCACACAGGCTTCGAGATCTACCTTGAGGGCGGTGGCGACAAATTTACTGGGGGCATTACCAGCAGGAGCAATGGCTTCGGGTGCAGGGGTCTGGGCCTGACTGAGAAATTCTTGGAGGGCGATCGCCATTTGTGCGGCCCCCGGACTGTCCCCTGGGTGGTCGTCGTCCCGGGCTGCCAAGTCGAGGCAATGTTGCACCTCCTCCATGGCGAGGCTGATCAAATCGAGTGCAGTCTGTTCTGCTTTAATCCGGCCGGCGGCGATCGCCTCTAAGAGATCCTCCATCTGGTGGGCTAGGTTGTGCAGGGTCGATAATTCTGCGATGCCAGCGCCTCCTTTGATGGAATGGGCAGCGCGCACCAGATCTTGGTATAGCTTTGCCTGATCGTGGCCTGCGGGTTGTTGGCGTTCTGCTTGCAACAGCCCCATACTTTGGTGGAACAACTCAACAAAATCCGGGGCATCTTCCAGCAAAAAGCAGTGGCGGGCTTCGAGGGCGATCGCCTTTAAACTAGCAGCATCCAACATGGCAAAGATAGTAAAAGAACATTAAAACAGCCGAAAAATACAAACGTTACTCAATCTCAAAGCGGGACGAAGAATCCTTCAGGGCGATCGCCACCTGGGTCAGCGCATCCAACTGACCAGACATCGTTTGGGATTCTGCCGCCGTCTTTTGGGCCACCTCCGCCGCCGATTGCATAATTTTCGTGACCTTCCCAGACACATCCCGCTGGGAGACCATCGCCTTCGAGATCCGCGCCAGCACCTTGTCAATTTCCTCACTAATGCGGGACACACTCTGGAGCGTCGTTTTCGTCTTTTTCACCAATTCTGTCCCCGTGACCACCTGGGAAGTACTTTCCTCCATCATCTGCATCATCTGGGCCGTTTCTTCTTGGATCCCGCCGATCAACTGCTCCACTTCCTGGGCTGCTGTGGTGACCTGTTCCGCCAAGCGACGTACTTCATCAGCGACCACCCGGAAACCTTGGCCATTTTCCCCGGCTCGCGTTGCCTCAATGGAAGCATTAAAGGCCAGGAGGTTTGTCTTTTCGGAAATGTCAGAAATGATGTTAACGATTTTCGAAATTTCCTGGGAAGATTCCGCCAGACGTTTCGCTTTCTTCGAGGTATCTGCCACCGAACCCCGAATTAGATCAATGCTTGTCACCGTTTCGTCCATGGTCGCCTGGCCTTCCTGGGCCGCCAAACGGGATTTTCGGGCAATTTGGGCTGCCCCCTGGGCCGATTTCGCTACCGCTTGAATGGATTGGGCAATACCTTGTACCGAACGTTCCGCCGATTGGATCGCCTGTTCCTGGACTGTGGCTTCCGTGGAGAGGCGCGTGATTAGGTCATTGTTGACGATCGCCAAATCATATACCTCGTCTGCCGAAGATTTCACCTGGGAAACCAAGGCCCGCAGACTCCGGAGGGTGGCATTGAAGGCATCGGCAATGGAACCCACTTCCCCTTCGTCTACCATCGCCTGTACCGTGAGGTTCCCCTGGCGCACCTCTTCAATTTGGAGCAGCAACCGAATCACCCCTTCCTGGAGACGTTCCCGCTCCTGGCGCTGGAAGGCTGCCTCTTGATCTTTAGCTTGAGCTTGGGCTTCGACGGCATCGGTAATGGAGCGAATTTGCGCTGCCATATTATTAAACGTGGTGGCTAACTGCCCCACTTCATCCTTAGCAAAAACTTCGGCCCTTGCATCAAGGTTCCCGGCCCCAAACTCGGTGGTTACCTTTTGAAGGCGCTTGATCGGTCTTGTGATCGTGCGTCCCAGGAGCCACGCTAAACCAGCCGCCACAAAGACCCCAATTAAACCCACCGTTGTCTGAAGCAGTAAGCTGTCCTGGATTAGGGCATTGAGGGTATTTTCATCGGTGCCCCGGACAATGATCGCCACGGGTTCCCCGGCGCTATTGAGAATGGATTCCGCCGCGAGGGTATAGGAGATGCCATCGATCACCTGGGTATCGACCACGGTTTCCCCCCTAGCGTTAACGGCGGCCGTCAGGAAAGAGAAATCCGGTAGCGTGAGCAGATCAGGGGCATTAAGGGAGGTCTGGATCACCTTACGGGTACTGTCTTCCCCTTCTTCCTGGGCATCCTGTTGGTAGAGGGCACTGGCGAGCTGGAAACCACCATCGGGGTTGACTTGGTAAATCGCACTGTAACCGCCATTGAACGCGCTGACAGTATTCGCGGCAATATCCAATTTGGCATTGAAAATCACATCGCCGGAAACCAAGGCCCCAAGAAGATTATCGTTACTGCCGATCACGGGGGTAACGGTGTAGCGGACGAGGGCAAATTCGCCTTTTTTGGTGCCAATGGGGAATCTGGTTACTTCTCGATTCAGGTCATCCCAAGAGAGCAGTTCGCTGGTTTTGAGTTGCTGTCTCGTTTGGAGGGCTTGGGTGACGAGGCCATTGGGGTCAAACACTTCCCCTTGGCGATCGCCGTTGCCGTTGGTGATAATCCGGAGATTCGTACTGACCAGGGTGGCATATTCGATATTACGGGCTTGGATTTCGTTTTGGAGAATGGCCTGCACCTGGGCGAGCTGCTCAGGGGGAACGGTACCTGTACTTTGGTAGGCCGCTGCGGCGGCGATGATTGCGGCGTTATCCGATTGGCCCCGGAACCCAAAACCCATCTGGTCAATTTTGACGTTGTAGTTAATGTCGTTGACCGCAAGCTCTGAGGCGGCCTGTTCCCGCAGCTGCGATCGCCCAGAAGTAACAATAATCACCGCCCCTGCTGCCACCACTCCGGCGATCGCAATGGCACTGGAAACAAAAATACCGATGAATTGTTTCTGGGCAATGGAAAGGTTTTGTAATCGCTTCAGGGGAGGGGAGGTGACATCGACATCGGTGTAGTCAACATCGTCGTAAACCAGGGCAATGGGTTTGGGGGTTTGGTCTGGGAGGGCGATCGCCGAGGGGTCATCGGTCTCTGGATCTACCTGGGGTAACTGTGCCTGGAGATCTCCAAGGGCTTTGGCGGCACTGGCGGCAAAAATGCCTTCGGGATCTTGGTCAATGATTTGCTGATAGCTGGCGATCGCCTCTGGAAAAAAGCCTTCGCTTTCGAGGGCACTGGCGAGGCTAATTTGGGCGACCATGTCCGTGGGATCAGCGGCGATCGCTGCTTGCAATGCCACAATCTCTGGGCTGTATTCTTTCGCTTCTGAGACTTCTAGGACAATGGAAGATTCCGGCGGGTGGGCCGTAGCCGTTGTTCCGTTCCCGTTGGTTGATGCCGCTGGGCGATCGCCATTGTTACCATTGCCATTCTTTACCTCTGGGAAATCCATCGCTTCCCCTAGGGCAAGGAGCGCCTGTTGGGCACTGGCGGCAAAGACGCCGTCTTGATCCGAAGCCACGATGTCGCGGTAAACTTCCGCCGCCTCCGGCAAAAAGCCTTCGGTTTCCAGTTGACTCGCCAGACTGATTTTCATCACAATATCTGTCGGATCAAGGGCGATCGCCGCCTGGAGTTCTTTGATTTCCTCAGAAAAAGCCGGAGAAGTTGCCGTGTTCATGGTCTGTTCTGTTGTGCCCATAGGTAGTGATTCTGTGAAATTGACGTTGAAAAAACTCAAAACTTACTGATTGACCGGGACGCCCTGTAGGTGGCGGGATAAATGGGCCATGGCCAACGTAAATCCCGTCTCTGGCCCCTTGACCAGTTGGCGATCGCAATGGGGATAAAATCTCTGCCAAGCCGCCGCCACCGGAGCCGCCTCCCCCAAGTCAAACGGCGCAATGCCCTCAAGCTGGGTCACCACAAAGCCCACTTGCCCTGCATCCCCCTGGCCCAGGAGCACCACCGTTAGCTTTTCCTGGGGATTGGGCCGTGCTGCAGATGTTCCTAATCCCGAAGGCGATCGCCGATCCACCACCCAAATCAACTGCCCCCGTTGGTTCGTCACCCCCAACACCCCTGGAGCGACCCCTGGTACCGGGCAAATGTCTTGGCGGGGCAGGGTCATCACTTCCAACATATTTTCTAGGGGAATCAACAAGCGCGTTTGGGCAAGGGGGTCAGCCCCAGCAGGATACAGTTGAACCCGGAAGAAATCGGTTTGGGTAGGGGGAGCGACCATGGCAAAATCAGACCTTTATCGAAGAAAAAAACAGCACTATCTAAGCCAAATACTCTTTGACTGTTTTCATGAATTCCATCGGACTGTAGGGTTTCGTTAAATAAGCATTGCCCCCTTGACGTAACGCCCAAAAACGGTCGAAGTCCTGGCTTTTGTTAGAACAAAAAATAATTGGCACCTCCTCGTAACCCAGGCTTTCGCGAATTTCTCGGCATAAATCGAGGCCATTGAGCCCAGGCATCACAATATCGAGGAAAATTAGATCCGGTTGGTCATGGTTGCGCAGCCAAGTTAAGGCTTCATCGCCATTGTCCGCCAGGCTGACCTCTAGGCTCATTTTTTCCAGGAGTGCCCGGACAAGGGTTTGTTCCGATTTAGAATCATCAACAACTAAAACTTTTTTCATCTTATTTTCTTGATCAGTGTTAGAACTTGGCGCAATTTATTCTGAAAATTGAGTTTAGAGATTATGAAATACAACCTCTAGGGCGTAGATTGCGCTGATGTTTGCTCCACATAGGACTGCACCATCCGTATCAAATCCTGGGGATTGAACGGTTTAGCGATGTAGTCAGAAGCCCCCACCATCTTGGCACGGAGGCGATCAATAATTCCATCGCGCCCCGTAAGCATCACCACGGGAATATCCCTAAGCATTTCGGATTGGTTGAACAGGCGACAAAGCTCGTAACCATCGATTTCGGGCATGTTGATATCCATCAGAATTAGTTCTGGCCGTTGGCGGGCAAAGGTACTCAGAGATAAAGCAGGTTCAGTGACCCCGATAACATCAAAGCCACTGGCTTCTAGGGTCATTTTGACGACCCGTTGTATTGATTTGCTGTCATCAATACAGGCAATGCGGGGTTTGGGTTTTTGGGGAACGCCCGCATAGGGAATAACTTCAATCAAGCCTGTCTTGACGAGGGGATGGAAGAGTTGGCTGAGTTCGAGGGTAGAACGGCGGGTGTGGTGACTCAGCTCATAGAGGGTGACTTGTTGGTCGAGGTGCTCCCGGAGGCTTTCCATAAATTGATAGTCCTGGAGGTTTAGCCAGGAGCGGCTCCGGATTTCACGGAAATCTTTGACTTGTAGGCGCTGGAAAGGGGAAGCGATTTCGGGGCGGAGTTGTACCCATTGGCGAACGGTCGGCTGGATTGGGCGCACCATTTCTTTGAGGGACAGGGACAGCAACAGGGGATCTAGATTAAGGGCGCGTTCAAATTTAATGGCAGCGCGGGGCAGGGATAAAAACTGGGCGATCGCCTCTTGGGTCGTAAAAAATAAAACTTGGCGGACTTGCTGGAGGGATAATTTTCCAGCTTTCCAAATTTGACAAATGTAATCGTAATCTTGGGAAAAGCTATCTCCCATGGGAAATTTTGCTTTCGGAAACAGTTGCCCCAAAAGATACGTTAAGCGCTCCCGTTTACCCATACCACTGGTGGCAAAATGCAGCTTCCCGCCCCCAAAATAAAGCTGCCAAAATACCGATTCATCTAAGGGATCGTAAATGGTCATTGTCCCCGACATTTGCCGTTGGATCAGGGATTGGAGGACTTGGCCCGGAATCACAACGTTTTTGGTGATGGCATCTTGCACTTTCATATGAAACACACTAGCGGGAATTGATTTGAAGAGGGTTTAGCGCCTTTGGTCTTTACCCGTGGCTGGGAAAAATGGATCGGGAGGGTAGTGGGTAAGCGCAGCGACAGAATTATGTCAGGGGCAATTTATTCTAGATCGACTTTATCGCCTGAAAAATATGGATTTCATAGTTTTATCGGGTTGCCTGGTGACTAGGCTCAAACCGCAGTACAAAAAGCTTGAATAAATGGGGCTAGGGCAAGATTGAAAATTCATGGTGCTTGGGGGCAACTCTATTAGTTAATCTGAGCAATACTAATGCTACAGAAAGAGATTATTTTCTTACCATAAAGACTTGGTTAAAAGTAGTATGTTTAGCTACGAAAAGACTTTGACCCCACCGATCTTGACGCCCCATTAATATACTTCAAAGCCAGATATAGCAAGGAATTTCAGGACTTTTACCCCGTGCTGTTCTAGTGGTGTCTAAATTGAAATCGGGGGAGCCTCTTAACGACGGATTAAGTGATCGAGGCGTTCTTGGATGAGCAGTTGGAGGAGGGCGCGGAGGGTTTGGAGGCCAAAGAAAAATACGGTGAGGGCGATCGCCCCGGTGAGGAAGAGAGAGGCCGCCTGACTCCAGACTAAAATACCGACCACGCTACTAAAGCCCCAGAGGATGCCGTACATCATGGTTTTGATCGCGAGGTAGATGCGGCGCAATTGGCGATCGCCTTCAACGGATTTAACGCGAAATTGCAGTTCCCCTAACTCAATGCGTGATTCGAGGCGTTTAATGGCCATTTCGGTGCGGCTGGGTTTCTGGAATTGGTACAGGACAAATTCTTTAGTCTGTTGAGCGAGGCTCCCCAGGCGATTTTCCCCAGGTTTGTGACTCACGGCCAAGCTACGAATAAACGGTTGGGCCGCCGCCATGAGATTGTATTGGGGGTCGAGGGCGCGGGCAATGCCATCGAGGGTGGTGAGGGCCTTGATGATAAAAGTCATTTGGGGCGGCAGGCGAAACGGTTGCTGCTCAAACATCAGGTAGAGCTCGTTACTAATCTGCTCAAATTCCTGGAGATCAATGGGGCGATCGCGGAACCGATCTAAAAGAAACGCAATCATCCGTTTGACTGGGGTCATATCTGCCATCGGTTCGATGAGGCCCATGTAAACCAGAGTTTCGACCACCTCGTCCGTATCCTTGCGCAGCACCGCAAAAAAGGTGCGCATCATCTGGGTTTTTTCCATGGATTTGACTTCGGTCATCGTGCCGAAATCATAGAAAATCAGCTTCCCTGTGGCATCGACGGCCATATTGCCGGGGTGGGGATCGGACTGAAAAAAGCCATCCTGGAGCAGTTGTTTGAGGTAAGAAGAAATGCCGAGGCTAATCACATGGTCTGGGTCAATATTGCTTGCTTCGAGGGCGGCCCGGTCGTCAATTTTAATGCCCGGTAGATATTCGAGGGTTAAGACCTTGCGGGTGGTGTATTGCCAATAAACCTTGGGCACGAGAATTTGCTGATCGTCGGCGAAATTTTGCCGAAAATGATCACCATTTTTTCCTTCATGGATATAGTCAATTTCTTGGTAGAGAAGCTCGAAAAATTCCCGGTAAATTTGATTGAGATTGTATTTTTTGAGGTCTTTTAAAAAATAACTGGCCCAATGCAAGAGTTTTTCGAGGACTTGCATATCCACTTGGAACAGACGACTCAGGCCGGGGCGCTGAACTTTTACAGCCACTTCTTCGCCGCTGTAGAGGGTGGCCCGGTGCACTTGGCCCAGGCTAGCGGAGGCGAGGGGTTCTAGTTCAAAGTCCTTAAAGAGGGCATAGATAGATTTGTTAAATTCTTGCTCGATGACGGCGATCGCCGCTTGACCCTTAAATGGCGGCACCCGGTCTTGGAGTTGGCTTAGTTCTTCGATGTATTCGATGGGAAATAGATCCGGGCGGGTTGACATGGCCTGGCCAATTTTGATGAAGGTCGGCCCCAGATCCAGGAGGTGATTGACGAGCCAGCGGGCTTGGCGATGGCGTTTGCGGGCGGGGTTGCCACCGGGGAGTCGGTCTTTGCCGAGCCGGAGGATAAACTGGGCGGCCACGGTAAAGATTTCTAGTTGCCGTTGCCTGAGACTCAGTTTGCGCCGTTGCCAGCGGGGAGTTTTCACGATTGATTTTGCCCTAGATTTCGACCATCCCTCATCATACAGAAAAGCTTCAACCCAAAAACGTGTTTAGGTAGAGTTCGATCAGGCGATCGCCCCAAAAGAGACTACTAATCGCCCCCAAGGCAAGAAACGGCCCAAAGGGTAAATGTTGCCCCCGCTGGTGTTTACCGAGGCCCATGGCCCCGCCGATAATCATTGTGCCCAGGGCGCAGGCCAAAATTACCGTTAAGAGGACGTTTTGCCAGCCCAGCCAAGCGCCAATCATCGCCAAAAGTTTCGGATCACCGCCCCCCATGGCCTCTTGGCCCAGCACCGCCGAACCAATGACACCAATGCCATCTAGTAACCACAGTCCCAATACTGCGGCCCCAATGCCACCCATTAGCCCATAGATCGCGCCAGGGAAGCCATTCGCCTGGAAGCCTAGCCCCATCTGGAAGAGGAGACCGAGTACGAGGCCCGATTGGGTTAAGGGGTTGGGCAGGGTAAAAGTGTCGTAATCAATGAGGGCCAAGGCCACCAACCAAAACAGCAGGGTAAAGGCGGCGATCGCCTCTAGGGTCAACCCAAATTGAACCACCGTGGCGACACAGAGCAAACCCATCAGCGTTTCGACGAGGGGATACCGGGCGGCAATGGGCGTTTTGCACCAGCGACATTTGCCCCCCAACAGGAGCCAACCCAACACCGGAATATTTTCCCGTGCCCCTAGTTGGTGGCCGCAGTGGGGACAGCGGGAGGGGGGATGTGCCAGGGATAAACCCGCTGGCAGCCGATAAACCACCACGTTGAGGAAACTGCCGAAACAGGCTCCCCAGATGAATAGAAAAATAAAGGCGATCGCCAACAAACCGGACTGTTGTAAAAGCGCGAGCATGGTGATGTCTCTCAAACCCTAGCCAACCAGCCCCATTATCCCCTTAGGCGATCGCCAAATTTTCAAAAACCCTAAAACAATCTTTTTCCTAGGGATTGACCTGAAGAATCAAGTCATTGGCCAAGGTGAGATCAAGATCCGTATTGGTTTCTACCACCAACAGATCCACGCGATCAAGGCCCAAAAATTGGGGGATTAAGGTTGCGAGAATACCAGCACCAGCGCCAATTAAGAGTTCCTCTGTGGCGATCGCCCGGTCTCCGGTAATGGCGGCGATCGCGGCGGCGGCCCCCGTACCTAAGGCCGCATTTCTCAACAAATTGCCCACATCAGTGCCCCGGCGCACACTCTCCGTATCTGTGATCACCTGGGAGGCCGCGTTGATATTGTACATTTGGCCGTTGGGTAACTCTAGGCGTTGGGCGACAAAGCGCGTCCCATTCCCTGACGGTCGGAACTCCCCTTGAATTTCACTGCCCTGGGGAATCAGCACTATCCCCTGGGTATTGACAATATTGGCATCCACCGTGAGGGTCACCGGTAAAATTTCATCCTGGGTTAAGAGGATTTTGTCAGCGGTGTAACTAATTGGAATAATCGTGCCCGCTGTGATGCGATAGTCCACAGCCACCACATCCTGGGTGACGATATAAGGGGAATTTAGTGCCTGTACCTGACCCTGGGAAAAGAGAGCCTGATAAATAAATGCGGCCACCTCAGCCCGTGTGGCATTGCGCTTGGGATTGAGTTGTTGCAAATTGGCATAGTTCACCACCATTTTTTGTTCTGTCGCGGCGGCAATGGGGCTCCGGGCAAAATCAGCAATATTCGCCGCATCCTGGTAATAGCCGAGGGTGGTATTGATGTTGTTACGGGCTGAATAATTTAAACCATTGGCTAAGGCTACTAAAACCTGCTCCCGGGGAATATTTTGTTCGGGTCGGAAAACCTGACCTGGATATCCCGAAAGAAAGCCCATCTCATAGGCATTATTAATCGCATTAAAAGCCCAATAGCTGCTGGGGACATCCACAAAATTAATCGCATTGCGGTCTTGGCTCTTTGGGAGGGCTTTCTGCACCATGGCCGCAAATTGAGCACGGGTTACAGGCGCATCGGGCCGAAAAGAACCATCAGGAAAACCGGCAATGATCCCCCGGTTGACCAATTCATTAATAAAGCCTGTGGCCCAATAGTTACTCGGAACATCTGGGAATTGGCTTGTTTGGGCCATCACCGCTGCGGGTTGCAGCAACGATCCCTGGAAGGGTAATGTACTTCCTAGTCCGAGGGATAAGGCTAAAAGAAGAGCGGTGGATTGCTGGGTTCGCTTCATAGAAGGCATATTATTTTTCCTTGCGTTTCAGATTAGGGTGACTGCTTGATTTCAGGTTAGCGTTGTTACCGTCACTTCTCACTTAAAAAATGCTTAAATCGAATTATTTAAGCTAAATTTACTAGGTTTTTAGACGACTTGTTCCCGTAAATGTTCCGCTGATTTTTTCGTTTTCAACTGCTTGGAAATGTTCTGAACAATAATGGGGATTGCTAAATTTATGCAGGGATTATTGAAGACTAGCCCTGCTTAAAAAATGTTTCCAGCTAGTCAAAAGCAACATAAAAAGGCGATCGCCTTTGGATCGCCCGATGGTAATTTTGTGAAAATTTTGATTGTTGTGGGGCTATTTCGGCATGTCGTTGAGATCAAAGATAAAGGGGGCGCTGGAGCGTTGATCGCCCATGACCAGCACCTTCGGCATTTGTGCGCCTCCTTCTTTCCAGGCTTCAATGGCTTCTTTTTTGAGCACGAGGTCTCCCCCCTGGGCCTTGAGGGTTTCCGCGAGCAAGCGTTGGGCTTCGGCTTTCCCCTTGGCTCGGTTGATATCTGCCTGGGCCTGTTGTTCGGCTTCTTGGGCGACGTAGATGGCCCGCTGCGCCCGCTGTTCGGCGATTTGTTTTTCTTCGACGGCGCGGGAAAATTCTGCGGAGAAGTTTAAATCAACGACGCTGGTGTCGAGGACAAGGATGCCATATTTTTCGAGGCGGGTTTCGAGGGCGGTATCAAAGTCATCCTTAAGTTCGGTGCGTTTGGTGATCGCTTCTTCGACGGTGCGCTTGGCGGCGGCAACCTTAAAGGATTCTTGGGTTTGGGGGGCAATAATTTTCGAGACAATATTTTGTAGGGTGCCCTGGGTGCGCCGAATTTCGACGACTTTCACGGGATCGAGGCGGAAGTTAATGGCGAAACGGGCGGTCAAATCCTGCAAATCCTTGGTCGAGCTTTGGGCTGGGACTTCAAATTTTTGGACGGTGACATCGTAGACATCCACGCTGGCAATCAGGGGCGGTTTGAAATGAATTCCTTCTAGGAGAGCGCCGTCCTGGGCTTTCCCAAGAACGCTCAAGACACCGGCTTGGCCAGGATTAATGATGACAAACGCATTGAGCACGATGAAAAATAACAGGGCGATCGCCACCCCAATCAGTGAGAGGGGAAAATTTTGGTTGGGAGTAATGTTACGCACGCGGTTTTGGTCTCCAAATCAGTTCTAGCGGCTCGGTTTTCCATCCCATTGTAGTGAAGACGACCAGGAGGCAAAGGGCAAAACCCAAAGGCGATCGCCCCAAGGAAATGTAACAATTCGTTAAGCTAAAAGCACTGACCCCAATCATTCCGTCTGAAATTTCCTTTTCTAATCTATGGTTGCAACGCCCCTCCCTGAACCCACTGCCGACACGACGCCTGCCTTTGATTGGCACGCAGCCTGGTATCCGATCCATTTCGTGCAGGATCTCGACAAAACCAAACCCACCCGCTTTGTGCTGCTGGGGGAACCCCTCGTAATTTGGTGGCAGCCCAAAACCCAGCAATGGCAAGTCTTTAGCGATGTGTGTCCCCACCGCCTCGCGCCCCTATCCGAAGGTCGCATTGTCGATAACTGTTTAGAATGCCCTTACCACGGTTGGCAATTTGCGGAGACGGGCGCCTGTACCAAAATTCCTTTCCAAGCCCCAGACGGTGAGGCCCACCACAGTCCCAGAGCCCAGGTAAAAACCTATGCCAGTTGCGTTAAACAAGGGTTGCTGTTTGTCTATGGGGGCGATCGCCACGTGGCAGCCCAAACGCCGATCCCGACGGTGCCCCAGTTAGACCAACATCCAGGGGAATGGGTGATGGCTGATGTATTTCGTGATATTCCCTACGATGCGACAACCCTCTTAGAAAATGTCCTGGATACGAGTCATGTGGCCTTTACCCACCACCCCCGGGTCGGTAACCGTAAAAATGCCAAGGAATTTATCCTCGATGTTTCTGAAGTAGAAAAAACAGGCTTCACGGGCAATTGGGAAGAAGGCCCCCGACGCGGCACCCTCGGCGCCCAGAAAACAACTTTTTTTGCGCCGGCTGCCATGTGGCACGACATTCCCGAAAGTCCCTTTGGCCAGGTGATGACCGTTGTCTACGCGACCCCCACCGAAAAAGGACGCTGCCGGGCGATTGTGCGGCTCCCCTTCCGTTTTAAAGCGGCCATACCCCGACTCGCGTTTAAATTTACTCCCCGGTGGTTTTCCCATCTGAATCAAATGGGCATCCTTGAAGATGATCAAATCTTTTTGCATCTCCAGGAACGGGAATTGGCAAAATCGACCCAAAACTACGCCAAAACCTGTTATTTGCCGACCAGTTCAGATTTGTTTGTGTTGGCCTATCGCCAATGGGTAGAACGGTATGGCGAACCTTTCCCAGACGAAGATTTTTCGCCCGCAGAACCACAACAAAGCCAATTGTTAGAGCGTTACCATTCCCACACCAAAAATTGCGCCAGTTGTACCCAGGCTCTTCATCGAATTCAGAAAGGGAAAAAAGGTGTCATTGGTTTGGGATTTCTGCTGTGGTTGGGTTTGCCCTTCGCGATTTTTTCTGGTTTGCCCACTTGGAGCCTTGGGGCGATCGCCACGGTGATTATTCTTTTGGCGGGCCTCTGGTGGCAACTCTATCGCCTAGAACGTCGATTTTTTGAAGGGGAATATCCCCCAACGCGAAACTATCAAAAGTGATTAGGACGTACTCTCTTTAGGGAAATTTCTTGTAATCAGCCAGAAAACCTAGGTCACCTCCCCAAGAGCTGCTTATAATTCAGCTAGAGTCGGCTATTCCGAGAAAATCTGCATCAGTTCTTGGCCTCAGCAACTATCTCTATCTAACGGACTTGTTTGCCCAAGACCCAACTGAAATTTATTTCGCGCACTACTTTTCCCTATCTTTTCCCTCTAAAAATCCCCATGAAATCCACCTTACGGCCCCTGCTCTCTTGTTTACCCGTCCTCCTCGGCTTTTGGGTTGAGGGGGCGATCGCCAATCCCAGTCCCACGGTTCCCACCACAATCCCTAACGCCTACCCGGTGCTGGTGAGTCAAGTTCCAGTTGGACGACAAGTTGCCACCCAAAAAACAACCTACGCCCCCAGTGAGCCAATTATGGTGAACTACGCCAATCTACCGGGCAACTCTGGAGATTGGATTACCATCGTTCCGGCCAATGCCCCCGACAATAGCTACGAAGAATGGTTTTATACCGATGGTCAACGCTCTGGCTCTCGTCAATTCAAAGGTCTCGCTGCTGGCAGCTACGAAGTACGGGTTTACCACAACTGGCCCAATGGCGGTTATGTCGTCCAGGATCGGTATCGTTTCACTGTCGGGACACAAGCGGCAACACCAATTAACAACCGTCATATTTCTACCAATAAAACGGTCTACCAAGCTAATGAACCGATTATGGTGAACTACACTAATCTCCCTGGTAATCGCCAGGATTGGATCACCATTGTTGCAGCCAATGCCCCAGACGATAGCTACGGTGAATGGTTTTATACCCAAGGGCAGCGCTCAGGTTCCCGTCAATTCAGAGGTCTCGCCCCAGGCAATTATGAAGTACGCGTCTACTACAACTGGTCTGCGGGTGGTTATGTCGTCCAAGATCGTTACAGCTTTACGGTGCGCTAGCCAGCCATCAATCTAGACCAAATTTAATTGATTCTTGTCTTCCAATGCTTAAGCTCCCCGATAGAAACGTTCACCAAGCTTAAGCAGCGGAAGATTTTTTTAGCCTTTGCTTATGAAGACGGCATCGAACAAATAAAATCGACTTGGGTCTAAACTTTAGACTAAATTTGCTTGTCTAGGATGAGCAAATTCGTTTTCCAACACTCAAGTCTGACATATCAACGCAGGATCATCTTCTAAAAGAGTACCGTAGACCTGCTGGATTAAACTGCGGGCGTGGTTATTTTGAGCATCTACAGAGCTATTAAATAGAGCAGAAATAATCACTTGATTACAAGGGAAATACACATAAAATGAACGATAGCCCAGTGTTTCGCCTTGATAAAACCAATAATTGCCCCAACGTTCGTCGTAACCCTGGATAATCCCCAAACCAAAACCATAGGGATCTGTCGCTGTTGTTTGGGCGATCGCCTCTCCTGTCTGTAAAGAAACGATTTGCTGCATTTCTTCTTTTTCTTCAGCGGACAGCAAATTGTCTTCAACGAATAATGTTCGTACCCAGTGGATAATGTCTTCTGTATTTGAAACTAAGGCCCCCGCCGCCCCTGTCCAAGACAGGTTGTTACGGCTAACATCTTTTCCCACAAGTTCTGGGTTGGTTTGACACTCCCCTGCC
>NZ_CAWLTV010000054.1:0-37450 GCF_963864045.1 Picosynechococcus sp. NKBG042902
AATGTCTGTTAGCGTTGCTTTCGTTTTGGCATTGATTTTAAAAGTTCCATTCCACGGCACAGGGAGACCTTTTTCAGGGTGAAGGCTCGAACAAAATTATTATGGCGCAGTGTTGCTCTGACATTAGCCTATGCAGGGATCGGCCTCAGCACAAGTTATCTCGCCCAGGGTTTAAGTCTATCTTTTCCCTTCTGGCCTGCGGCGGGCTTGGCGATCGCCATTGTTTTGGCCCATGGATACCGTTACCTACCGGCGATCGCCCTGGGGTCTGTACTGGTCGATGGGGTTTTAAGCGATTGGCATCTGCCTTTAGCACTGACTTTAGCGGCTGGATCGACTTTGCAAATAGCCCTCGCAGCTTGGTGTGGCCGTCGCATCTCTGGGGTTACTCCCGCCCTGCGTCATCCCAAAGAAATTCTGCCTTTCTTGATTGTGATGGGGCCAGTTTGTAGTCTCTTGGGTAGTAGTGTGGGGGCCTACGCTCAATATTTTTTTGGGGAAATCACCGCTAGCCAAATTCCTTTTTCTGCCTTTACTTGGTGGGCTGGCGATGTTTTGGGGATCATTGTGTTTACCCCAGCAACTTTGATGTTTCTCCCCACGATGCAGTATCAGTGGCAGGGACGTCGCACAAAGGTACTTTTTCCGTCTCTTCTGTTGATGATCATGGCGGCGATCGCCTACGACCAAATTTACGCCTTTGAAACACAACGGATTCGCCTAGAGTTACAAGAATGTGCCCAAAATATGGCGTACCAATTCGAGAAAAATCTAACCCGCCACACCGAAGCCCTCCAAGGTGTTGAAAGTTTTATCCTCTCTAGCGAAACCGTTACAGCCAGCGAATTTCGCACCTTTACCCGCCACAGTTTAGAGCGCCTGCCGGGTTTATCTGCCCTCTCTTGGAATCCATTTGTCCTTGATGCAGAACGCCAAGCCTTCGAGGCCCAGCAACGGCTCGATCCCTTAATACCAGACGATTTCCAAATTACCGAACGGCTCCCCAATGGCGAACTAATTCCGGCCCAAAAACGGCCTTCCTACGTGGTCGTGCAGTTTATCGAACCCTTTAATGAAAAACATCGAATCGTCCAAGGCTTTGATATTCAATCGGATCCCCAACGGGCAGCGGCAGTTATCAACAGCATGGAAACCGACCAAGCCTATGCCACAGAACCCCTGACCTTGCTCCAAGACACCAATGGACAACGGAGTATCCTCGTGCTACTACCGGTCAATTCACAAGGAGAATCAGTGCGAGGATTTGCGGTGGGTGTTTACCGCTTGGATAATCTCTTGGCGGAAGTTTTTTCAGTCGGCACCTGCGCCCAGCAACAAAATTTACGGGTGGCCTTGCTCTACACTACGGAATCGGGTCAGACCCTTAATCTTGACCAGTTAGATCCACCCAATCCAACGGCGCACCGCAAAGCGGATCTCGGAGAGATCGCCACCACCGAAACCGAGCCCATTACTGTACCCATTCGTTACTGGGGGCGCACTTGGCAACTCCAAATTCAGCCCACTGAAGCTTTAATTTGGGCCAAAAAATCCTACACACCTCAGTTGGTCTTAACCATTGCCCTTATTTTGTTATTGTTCAACGAATCTTTCCTGTTATTGGTCACCGCCGAGGAATTGGCCGAGCGTCGCCAAGCAGTCATCAATAGCTACCAGGCCAGCCATGATCCGTTAACGGATTTGTTAAATCGGCGGGCCTTTTTTGCCACCTTAGAACAAGCCCGGAGTGAGGCAAATTCTGGTTTAGCCAACCATGTATTGCTGTTTTGCGACCTGGATCATTTCAAGCCCGTCAATGACACCGTCGGTCACAATGCTGGCGATGTCCTCCTGAGGGATATTGCCCATTTACTTGCCCAACAGGTCCGCGCTGAAGACCAAGTTGCCCGGGTGGGAGGCGATGAATTTGCCCTGCTATTGCGGAATTGCACCCTAGAAAATGGTCTTTCCATTGCAGAGGCAATAGTCAGCGTTCTCAAAAACTATACGTTTACTTGGCAACAAGAAATCTTTCAGATCACAATCAGCATTGGTTTAATTTTGCTCACGTCAGAATCGGCTCCTTTGCCTTCCGTGGATGATTTGATGGCCCAGGCGGATCAGGCTTGTTACCGCGCCAAACGCAGTGGACGTAATCAAGTTTGTGTGGGTTAGATGTTTGGGTGTTGTTACTAACGGGTACGGTTGGGGTTGAGGGCTTCAAACCCAGAAACGATGTCTAAGAGTTCTTCGGTAATAGAATTTTGTCGTTGCTGACGATAGTTGGCCTGGAGATCGCCCAGTCGCTCTTCGATATTTTTTTCGGCAGCTTGCATGGATGCAAGACGAGCAGCATTTTCACTGGCGAGGGATTCTACGGCGGCACGGTACAGGCTTAAGAAAAGGTATTGGCGGACAACACCCGCAAAGGTTGGTGCCCAGGGGCCATTGAGGAGGGGGAAGGCGGTGGATTGCCAGGGGCGATCGCCCATTTCCCGGAGCCATTGACGGTCTAGGGGTAATAGTTGTCGGGTGACGGGCTGGTAAAGGGTCTTGGATTGGGATTGATGATAGATCAAGAGAATCTGGCGAACGGGTGATGTTTCGGCCTCGAAATACCATTGATCAATCAAGCCTAGGAGGTTTTGGATCAAGCGGGGCGTTCCTGCGAGGGAATTGGGCAGTCGAAAGGTTGTGTGGTGGGGGTGGTTTAAGGACTGTAAATAGGGCAAAAGGCGATCGCCGACGGTAGCCAAAGCATAATCAGCAGTTGTCAGATGCCGTTGTTGGCAAGCTTGCAGAGCATAGGTGGCAAGCTGTTCGTTAAATTGACCACACAGACCATGGTCAGAGCCAAACAAAATCAACCCCACTTTTCCCTGTGGAGAATTGCTAACCAAGGGCAACGGCTGATCAAGATCGGTTTCTGCAAAACGCCGATGCTGGAGCAGGGCTTGAAAACCTAGGTCGAGGCTGTGGTTGTAATCTTGGAGAGCCATGCGGGCCTGTTCATATTGCCGAATGCTAACCATGGCCAAGGCTTTCATGGTGCGGACAACGGCCCGGAGATCTTCAATACTGTTGATGGTGTTGCGCAGGGATTCGAGGGTGTGCATTGCTTAGGTTTTGATGGCGGCTTGGAGGGTTTCCAAAAGGAGGGTTTGATCGGCCTCGGTGAGGGGATGGGAATATTGAATGCGTTCCACAAGGTCGGGTAATTCTTGGGCGATCGCCTGGGCTAATTTTTGTTCTACCGTTGAGATTTCTTCTAGGGCCACGTGGTTTAATAAACCTTGGGTGACGGCGATCAAAATGGCAATTTGGGCTGCCGCCGTCAGGGGTTGACTTTGGTTTTGTTTAAGTACCTCCCGGATGCGTTTTCCCCGTTGGAGGGTTTGTTTGGTTTGTTCATCCAGCTGCGTCCCAAACCGGGCAAATACTTCGACCTCTTGGAATTGGGCATAGGCGAGGCGCAACGCCCCAGAAACAGCTTGGTAGGCGGCTAGTTGGGTTTTCCCACCAACCCGGGACACGGATTTACCCACATCCACCGCTGGGAAAATACTCTTTTGGAACAGCTCTGGTGAGAGATAAATTTGGCCGTCGGTAATGGAAATTAAATTGGTGGGGATGTAGGCTGAGAGGTTTTGGGCTTGGGTTTCGATAATCGGCAAAGCGGTCAGGGAGCCGCCCCCCAAAGCTTCTGCCAGGTGGGTTGCCCGTTCCAAAAGCCGCGAATGGAGGTAAAAAATGTCCCCAGGATACGCCTCGCGCCCCGGTGGCCGTCGCAGCAAGAGGGACAGTTCACGGTAGGTGCGGGCGTGGTGGGTCAGGTCATCGTAAACGATCAACACATCGCGCCCCTGTTCCATAAAATATTCCGCCATCGTCGTCGCGCCATAGGGGGTAATGTATTGCAGTCCAAGGGGATCCTGGCCCGCCGCCACAATCACGATGGTGTAGTCCATAGCTCCCTGTTCCCGGAGGGTGGCAATCACCTTGGCGATCGCCGCTGACCGTTGACCGATGGCACAGTAGAGACAAATCACATCCTGGTCTTTTTGGTTGAGGATCGTATCGATGGCGATGGTGGTTTTTCCTGTTTGGCGATCGCCAATGATCAGTTCCCGCTGCCCCCGACCAATGGGAATCAGGGCATCCACCACTTTCAGCCCTGTCTGCAAAGGCACCGTTACCGGGGCGCGATCCAAAATTGCGGCGGCCTCCCGTTCGACGGGTTTCCATTCCACTGCTTTGAGGGCCTCCCGTTCGACGGGTTTCCATTCCACTGCTTTGAGGGCACCCCGACCATCCAAAGGTTCCCCCAGCACGGTCAACACCCGCCCCAGCAACATTTCTCCCACGGGCACATCCATCACCCTTTCGGTGCGGTAGACCTCATCCCCTGCCTGGAGGGCGTGACTATCTCCTAGCAAAATTACGCCCACTTCATCGGGATCGAGGTTAAAGGCAATCCCCAGCAGCGGTTCACCCCCAGCACTGGAGCGCGAAAAATAAACCAATTCATCGGCTTGGACATTGGGTAACCCCTTCACTCTGGCGATGCCGGGCCGGACAGATTCCACAACCCCCGTTTCCCGGAATGTCAGTTGGGCCGGAAAGGTTGCCAAGGTTTGCTGAATTTGCTGTAGGGCTTCTGTGTAAGTGCCTTGGAGGGATTGGGCCAGGGGTTCCATGGTGAGCAGTGGGTCAAAAAATTCAGGGCATTAACGGGTGGCGATCGCCAGGGTTTGTTCGAGTTGATCGAGATAGGGATCAAGACCCCAAACGATTTCTTGGCCAGCCAGTTTCAGTTCAATGCCACAGCCCAACTCCGGCACCGTGACAAAATGAATAGGCGTTCCGTCAAGCTCTAAAGTAGTAGCAAGACTTTGTTTGATTTGCGCTTGGTGGGTCACATCCAGGGGGAACGCTGTCCGGATAAAGACAGCTTCTGGTGGGGTTTCTAAATGATTGATCTGTTGCCGTTGGGCCGGAGAAAGGTGTTGCAGTTGTTCACAAAAACGCGCCACCACCTGTTGTTCGAGAGTGGCATTCGCCAAATCCCGGAGGGCTTGCCGGGCGATCGCCACCACCTGTTGGCTGACCTGTTGCCGGAGCGTATGGAAAAAAGCCCTCTGTTCCTGGTGCAGATCCGCTTCCCAAGCTTCCCGTTGGGCTTGGATATCCTCACGCAGGGTTAGTAATTGCCGTTGTCGCTCCTCATCTGCTGCTGCCCGCGCTGCCGCCAAAAATGAAGCCCGTTGCGCTTGAAGTGACTGTTGTTCCTCATGATATTGTTCTAGAGCTTGGTGGGCCTGGGCTTGGAGATCCGTAGCCGTTTGCCATTGTTCGGCGAGTTGGGCCTGACGCTTCGCCATCACCTGCAAAATGGGCTTGTACAAGAGCCAGCGCAACAACCCCAGCAAAATGACAAAGTTGAGGATTTGGGCAAACACCGTAAACCAGTCAATTAACACCGTTAACCCCCCTGGTTGAGAAAATAGTTCCAGAATGGATTGACAAACAACAAAATCATCGACACCACCAGGCAATAGATCGCCGTTGATTCCACCATCGCGAGGCCCACAAATAGAGTGCGGGTAATCATATTGGCCTTGTCAGGTTGTTGGGCGATCGCCCCCAAAGCCCTGGCTACGGCCATGCCTTCCCCTAGGGCCGGGCCAATGGAACCAATGGCAATGGTAATACCAGCGGTCACCATCGCCACCGAGCCGATTAATGCGAGATCACTCATGAATTTTCCTCCATCGAAATACTTTGTTTTTTCTCCTGCACCGTCGCGGCAGAAGCAATGTAAACCAAGGCTAAAATCGCAAACACATAGGCTTGAATGACCCCAAATACAAGTCCCAATAAATTCATCGCCACAGGTACAAATAACGGGACAAGGGCTAATAAAATTGCCGCCAAAAGGTTTCCACTCATAATATTGCCAAAAAGACGCACGGCCAGGGCTAAAGTTCGGGAAAATTCACCAATGATTTGAAAGGGCAACATAATCGGCGTCGGCTGGAGATAACTTTTGAGATACCCTAAGATTCCCCGCTGACGGATTCCGTAGATCGGCACCGCAATAAATACGGCGATCGCCAAAGCAGTGGTGGTTGAAAGGGAGCCAGTGGGGGCTTGATAACCGGGAACTACAGTTAATAAGTTAGCCGTTAAAATGAATAAAAATAAAGTACCCACAAAAGCAAGATAGGGTTCCGGTTCCTGTTGGGTGACCTCTGCAATATGTTGATAAATACCATCAACAACAATTTCTAAAAAATTTTGCCAAGGGGGCAGTTTGGGACGCACCACTAATTTTTTTGTTACCCAAGCTGCTCCTATTACTAATAGGGCCATGGTGAGCCATGTGTAAACCAAAGTGGCATTAATTACCACAAACTGATATTGATAAAAAATGATGTTATCCGGTGTAATTTGCATCCTACATTTATTCCTCCAGCAATATTTCTGATAACGAGGTTTGTGGCCGCCAACGATGAATTAAAGTCGTTCGTGCTAACAAAAAACCCGCGAGGGCAATTAGTACTCGTTCCCAATGGCCACCAATCATAAAATATAAGGCTGTCATAGCAAGGATTAACCGCACCACACCGCTGGTAATTATAAGTAAGACTGGATGTTGAGAACGAGTTAATTGTTTAACGGTAAACCACAGCGCTGTGAAGTAAAATAATCCCAACCCAAAGCCGAGGGGAAAAACAAATAAATTAGGTATTATTGTTTCTAAAAATAAATTCATTGTGATTTTAATTGAGTTTTTAAATTCGTTTTTTAATCGGGTTTAGATTAGTGATTGGATTAGGCGATCGCCTTTGATATTTTTATCTTTTGCATGGATAATTAAACCTCATCGATTTTGCTCCCGTTGAATCCATAACCATGCATTCCAGCAGCCGAGAATAATCCCCAGAAATAAGCCCGTTAATGTCCAGGAATAGGGACTCGGAAAGCGGCGGTCGAGCCAAATCCCCAGAAAGATCCCCAGTAGGGTCGGCACTATCACCGACCAACCCACCATCCCAAAGACCCCAAATCCTAACCACAAACTGCGATCGCCTTCCCGTTTGGCCTGGAGTTTTTGTTGGGATTTTTGCTGGATCTGCCGTTCAAAATCTTCCCGGTGGCGATCGCCTTCTGGCGTGGTCATAGAGCACCTCCCAAATCGATAAAGTCCCGCACAATGCTGCTTTCTAGGCGCGCCAACATACTCCTTGCCCGTTCTTCTTGTTCATCTAACTGGGTAAATTGCGCTTGCACTGCTTGCTGTAAATCATCAAGATTATCCCCTCGCACCGCATTGCGCACCGACACCCAAACGGCAGCCCCCTGTTTCACTAAAATGCCTTCATCAATGGCCAGACAATGTTCTTCTCCCGTGATGCTCTCAAAGATCAAGAGACCCGCTGGCAAAACCGCCACATAATCCACATGGTTGGGCAATAGACAAAAGCCGCCCCCATCACCTTCTGCCGTCACTTTTCGTACTGGCTGATCCACCAGCAAATCCGTCAAACACAGTACTTTGAGATCCATCTGGGTGATCATGGCCGCTGCACCTCCCCAATAGCCCCAATCATGTAGAGCGCACTTTCGGGTACATCGGCAAATTCATCGTTTAAAATTCGCTCACAACCCGTTAAGGCCGCCTCTAAACTGACCACTCGTCCTGTTTTGTTGGTGAACTGTTCCGTTGAGAAAAAAGGCTGGGTGAGAAATCGTTCTAACCGACGGGCACGGTACACAATGGCGCGATCGCCCGCTGCGAGTTCCGCCATCCCCAACATCGCAATCATGTCCTTAAGCTCTTCGTAGGTGGCGAGGGTCTGACGCACTGCCAGGGCAATTTCGTAGTGACGCCGACCGGCGATCGCGGGCATCAACATTTTGGAACTCGAACGTAGGGGATCGACGGCTGGATAAAACCCTTCACTGGCCCGCTTGCGCGATAACACAATGGATGCCGATAAGTGGCCAAAGGTATGCACCGCCGCCGGATCGGTAAAATCAT
The DNA here is from genome assembly GCF_963864045.1 of Picosynechococcus sp. NKBG042902. Classification (NCBI taxonomy): domain Bacteria; kingdom Bacillati; phylum Cyanobacteriota; class Cyanophyceae; order Chroococcales; family Geminocystaceae; genus Picosynechococcus; species Picosynechococcus sp. NKBG042902. The sequence goes on from NZ_CAWLTV010000054.1 coordinate 8,045, forward strand.
CAGCGGGCACATACACCGCCTGCACCGAGGTGATCGCCCCATTTTTTGTGCTGGTAATCCGTTCTTCGAGGGCGGCCAATTCTGTCGCTAAAGTAGGTTGATAGCCCACCCGCGAAGGCAGCTCTCCCATTAGACCCGAAACCTCCTGGCCAGCTTGAATAAAGCGGAAAATATTGTCAATCAAGAGCAACACATCCTGACGGGCTTCGTCCCGGAAATATTCAGCAATAGTTAAGGCCGCATGGCCTACCCGAAACCTGGCTCCCGGTGGTTCATTCATCTGGCCAAACAGTAACACCGTCTGGTCTAGTACCCCCGTCGCCTGCATTTCCCGATAGAGTTCCTCAGCTTCTCGGTTCCGTTCACCGATACCGCAAAATAGACTAATCCCCTGGTGTTGACTGACCATGTTATGGATCATCTCGGTAATTAAGACCGTTTTGCCGACCCCTGCCCCCCCGAAGAGGCCTGCTTTTCCACCCCGTTCGATGGGGGCGAGGACATCAATTACTTTGATTCCTGTTTCCAGGATTTCTGCTTGGGTTGATTGTTGAACGAGGGGAATAGCGGCTTGGTGAATTGAGCGATGCTTAACTGCAGTTAGGGGTTTGCCTTGATCGATCGCCTCACCAAAGACATTAAACATACGTCCGAGTAAAGCGCGGCCCACGGGCATTTTGAGGGGATGGCCGGTATCCGTCACGGTGGCTCCCCGGGCGAGGCCGGAGGTGGGGGTCAGGGCAATGCCCCGGACAAGGGTGGCGTTTAGGTGGGCGACGACTTCGATAATGATTTGACCTTTTTCCCCGGCATTGAGTTGATGGAGATAGCTGGGTAGCCGTTGGGAAAAGCACACATCAACGACACTACCGCGCACGGAAACCACTTTCCCAATGTTTGTGGTTGTTGTCGGCTGGTGGGTCGATGGCATGGGGAGCGATAAATTAAGGCGATCGCCTTTGGGGAGGCTTTTTATCACTCTAGCGAAGATCCCTAGGGCCGCCACAAATGTGGAGAATTGCAAACATCAGACCATGCCTCAGAACGTCATAAATCAGGGAAATCAACAAATTTTTAAGGTATTTTTCATTTTTCTCAAATTGTTTTCGCTATGCTGAACATAGCTGGGTCTAAATCACGGTTTGGACATAGCGGATCAAATTTCAACGGGAGCGCAGTTAAGCGAATGGCACAGGTCAGTAAGTGGAAAAATATCTTGATCGGGACTGTTGGTGTGCTGCTGGTGAGTTGTGCCTCGGCCAACAATCAGCCCGACTCTGGCCCAGATAATGCCACGACCCTCGACAGTATTTCTTTTGGTGTCGGCCCCTATTTCCCGACGCCCAACGAGAACCGCCAACAGTTCGAGCCTTTCTTCGATGCCCTCGCCGCTGAACTGGATCTCCCCGGAGATGTCACCGTTACCGAAGATTGGATTGGCATTTCTGAAGCCCTACGTTCTGGCACCTTAGATGTGGCTTGGTTGGGGCCTTGGGGTTACGTTCTGGCGCACCATAATGATCCTTCCCTAGAGGCGATCGCCACCGTAAAATACCAGGACGAACCTGTTTACTACAGCGTTTTGATTGCCCGCGCCGATGCCCCCTTTGACACCCTCGAAGAGGCGATCGCCCTTAGTCAGCAGGGTGAAAAACTGAAACTTAGCTTGGCCGATGTCGGTTCCACGTCCGGTTGGTTAATTCCCCAGGCAGAATTTAAACGCCGCAACATCGACCCCGAAACCGTGTTTGACTATAGCGAAGGAGCGAGCCATGCCACCCAGGTGATTGGCGTGAGCACGGGCCAGATCGACATTGCTTCTGATTACAACCGCAACCTCGATGTGATGATTGCTGAAGGACGCATTCAGGCTGACGAGATTAAAATCATTTGGCAGTCTGAACCTTTACCCAACGATCCCATTGTGGTGCGGGGCAATTTTCCAGAAGCCTACAAAAAACAACTCCAACAAAAATTAGTGAATCTCACTCCTGCCGAAGCCGCTGCTCTTTTACCAGAGAACTACACGGGTTTTGTCGCTTCCGATGGCAGTAACTATCAGCCCATCGAAGCAGCAGGGCTTGCCCTAGAGGTATTGAAATAGTGACCCTCTTGCAGCAACCCCCCAAAGCAAGCGATTTTGCCCAAATCCTCCGACAGGAACGACGCCGCCGATATAGTTTGTGGCGATTACTCAGGTCTGGTTTTTGGGGAGCCCTAGGGGTAGCGATCCTGGTCATGGCCGTGCACACCGCCGAGATTGATCCCCAACAGTTTTGGCAGCGCTTACCAACGGTGAGTCAATGGCTGCAGCAATTATTTCCGCCGGATTTTTCGGAGTTGCCCAATTTTCTGGTGGCGATCTGGGAAACGTTGGCGATCGCCATTGTCGGCACAGGGGCGGCGATGCTGGTGGCCTTACCCTTCGCCCTGTGCGTGGCCCGTAATACAACCCCAAATCGCTGGTTAGCCACGGGTTTACGGAGTTTTTTAAATTTACTGCGGGGCATTGATACCGCGATCTTTGCTCTCTTTTTTGTGTCGATTGTCGGCCTTGGCCCCTTTGCTGGGGTGTTGGGGGTCGCCTGTCACACGGCAGGTTCCATGGCCAAACTCTACGGTGAAGTGCTCGAATCAATTCCCCCTGAACCCATCGAAGCCATCGAAGTCACCGGTAGCGATCGCCTGCGCACCTTTGCCTTTGCGGTATTTCCCGAAGCATTACCGGGTTTGGTAGGTATTAGCCTCTACCTCTGGGAGTTCAATGTGCGTTCCTCCGTAATCCTCGGCATTGTCGGGGCCGGCGGCATTGGCTACGAATTGCTGGTTAGCCTGAAGCTACTCGACTTTCCCCGCTTGGCCACAATTTTGATCTTGATTTTGATTATGGTGAGTTTAATTGATGCCTTGAGTGCCTATTTACGCCGTCGCTTACAGTAGCCTTTATGGCCTTACAAAGGAAGATTTTCGCTTAATTTGATGTAATTGCGATTAATTTATTTATTTTTCCTGTCTTACCGTCTTATTTGAGGTATTTTCGTAATTTTTAAATATTGATTGCCCTGAACAAAGTTTCGCCCTGATCACGCCGTCCAATGGTGTAGATCAAGGGTGACATCTGCGTTTGAAAATTAATTCTCGGCCTATTTCACAATTAACGCTGCATTTTAAAACAGTTCATTGCCCAAAAAAATTCTATGTTGCAGGTTCACCAACTCACAAAAGCCTATTCCCACGGTCAATTCAGCCTCCAGGACATTAGCTTTACCATCGAGCCCCATAGCTTTACTGTTCTCCTTGGCTCCAGTGGTGCGGGCAAAACAAGCCTGCTGCGCTGCTTGCCCCAATTGGTGTCCCTCGATGCTGGCCAAGTTTATTTTCAAGGTCTTGATCTAACCACCGCATCACCTCGACAGTTACGCCAAGCCAGGCAAAAAATGGCGATGATTGCCCAACAATTTAATTTAGTGCGACGCCGCACAGCCCTCGAAAATTGCCTGGGCGGACGGTTACCAGAGTTACCTCTCTGGCGATGTTTACTGGGACGTTTTCCTGAAGCGATGCTCTGTGAAGCTTTAGCCGCCCTAGAACGGGTGCAGCTCCTCGATGTTGCTTTTCAGCGGGCCGATCAACTGTCTGGGGGACAAAAACAACGGGTGGCGATCGCCCGCGCCCTGACCCAAAAAGCCCAACTGCTCCTGGCCGATGAACCCATTGCAAGCCTTGATCCAGAAACTGCGGCATTGGTGCTACAACTGCTGCGCTCCCTCTGTGACGAAAAACGCCTCACTGTGATTTGTAGCCTCCATCAGGTTCATCTCGCCAAACGCTATGGCGATCGCATTTTAGGGATGCGTGCAGGTCAGATTATTTTGGATGTGCCCACCACGGCCTTTAACGACGACATCGCCAATGCTATCTATCAATAAATCTTTGATGCTCTATTTTTAGAAAGTTGGAGGGAGACCATAACTTTTATCAGCCCCCCTAATCCCAAAGCCCGATATCGTAACCATTTCAGGTGATTTAACTCCCATTGGAATCAGGGGAGCAGTAGCCCATACATTAAAAGCAACGCAATGAACGGATAGTTTAATGGCAAAACACCAATCTTCCCTGATTCATTTATTCATCCGTAAGGGTCGCTGAATTTAGGGTTATCGCCTGTTAAGCGGGAGATGAAGGTTCGATTCCTCCTCCGTTCGCCACGATCTTTTCCTAAATGACTTGGGCAGGTAGCTCAGTTGGTAGAGCAGATTCTTGCTGCACTTTTTTTACCCCAACGGGTCGCCGTATCAAGATTATCGGGTCGAAAGTTCAAGTCTTTCCCTGTCCCCCCATTTAGAAAAATGGCAAACCTGGAGACGGTAGCTCAATGGTAGAGCGCAATATTTGCCCTTAGGGGCCGCAGGACTAAAGGTTATCGCTATGGACGAATCTCCCTTTTGTCCGCCGAGATGCGGGTTCGATTCCGGCTCGTCTCCCTTCCCCGCATGGGGTTTTGATCTAAAGTTGTTATCCCGCGAGGGACGGAGTTGTCATGTCATATCAATTTTTTACAGCCCGTGGCCAAACGCCCCAATCGCAACCAATTCCGGGTCGAGCGACAGAAATGGTGCCTGGACGAGCCAGTGGTTATCACTTCGATCCGGGGATTTGGGTCATGTTGCGGCGCTGTTTATTAATCGGTACTGCCCAAAATACTTTTTATGCCGATAAGCACGAGTTGACGGGTGAGTTTACCCAGGTTGTGCAGCAGTGCGTGGTGGCGGATCCAGGCCGGGTCACCCAGGAAATTCTCTATGCCAGTGACGGGCGATCGCTCAACAATAGCGCCCCTTTATATACATTAACGCTGTTATCCATGGGGGAAACCCCAGCAGCGAAACGGGCATTTATGGAAATCTTTCCCCAGGTGGTGCGCACCGGGAGCCATTTCTATGAATGGTTAAGCTACACCAAAGCCCTGCGGGGATTCGGAAAAGTGGTGCGTGAATGCGGTAAAGGTTGGCTCAGTCAGAACGATGTGCAAGCTTTGGCCTATCAACTGCTGAAGTATCAACAACGGTACGGGTTTAGCCACCGGGATGCGTTGCGTTTATTCCACGTTAAACCCCCAAGTGTCGAGCATCAAACCTTGTATAACTGGGTCGTTAACGGTTGGGAGCAGTTACCGAAACAGCCCCCTGCAACTGCCCTTGAACAAATTTGGTGGTACGAATGGCTAAAGCGCAACCCCGATCAAACGAAAAAGGCGATCGCCCAAGGCCACCTTACCCACGAAATGGTCGCCCCCATTGGTCAAATGGATGAGCAGACCTGGAAACTGTTGATGCTAGAGATGCCCATTGGTGCCCTATTACGGAACCTGGGTTCCCTAACCGAAATTGGGGTATTGCGGGTCAACCGCCAGAAAAACCTCAAGCACGTGGCGATGGTTTTAAACGATAAACAACGCTTGCGCAAAGGTCGCATCCATCCCATTGACATCCTCAAAGCCCTAAAAACCTATCAATCTGGGGGTCGATTGGGGCGCAGCAAAAAAACCTGGGAACCTGTACCCCGCATTATCGACATCCTCGAAAAAGCCCTGGAGATGTCCTTTGAAACAGTGCCTGCCACCGGGAAAACGTTTCTCCATGCGGTGGATGTGTCGGGGTCGATGTCCTATTACTCTGTGGGTTCTGTCCATTTAACCTGTGCCGAGATAGCCGCAACCATGGCCCTGGTCACCGCAAAAGCCGAGAAAAATTATGCCATTCGTGGCTTTTCTACCGCGTTTAAAGATCTAGGCATTACCGCCAGCGATAGTTTCCGCACGGCCTTACAAAAAACGAGTGATCAAAATTTTGGCGGCACCGATGCTTCCTCTGTCTACAAATGGGCGCTTAAACATCGCTTTCATGCCGATGTAATTTGCTTCTGGACAGATTGTGAATCCTGGGCGGGCACGCAACCCTGCCAAAAACTGGCGGAATATCGCCGCAAAGTAAACCCTAATGTCAAGGCCATTTATGTGACCCTGGCCCCCTACAAATTGAGTTTGGTTGATCCAAAAGATCCTTTGTCATGGGATTTAGGAGGGTTTGATCCGACGATGCCACGCTTGATCCAAATGATTGCTCAGGGTGATTTGGCATAGCAAATTATTTCTTTTTTCAGGGAGTATTGAAAAATACTCTCTTTTTTAGTTGCCACACTTCAAATGATTACTAATTTTGTGTTTCATCTAAAATGTGTTTCGCGAGATCATTGAGAACTTGATTAGCCGCTAAAATACCACTAGAACTTGTCCATTCCCCATCATTAACTTGGTAAACATTACCATTTTCAACCACAGCAAGATTTTGCCAAAGGGGATGATCTTGCCATTGATTTTGGGTGTCTTCACCTCGGTTTTCAGCCTCATTAAATGTGAAATAAAACAGATGGTCGGCTTCGAGATCCTGGATACTTTCTAGGCCTATCTCGGCGGCAAAATCATTTTTTTGTTGTACTTCAGGCCGTCGTAAGCCCACTTCAGCGACAATTTGCCCCGGAAAGGATTGTTCATAATAAATCCTCGCTGTCCCTGGCATAAACCGAACGAGGGAAACAGTTGGCGGCTGATCACCTAATTGTTCTTTGAGGTTGGCGACCCGCTGATCCCATTGCTCAAGTAAAGTTTGGGCTTCGGCTTCCCGGTTGAGGGCTTTGGCGTAGAGTTTGAAGTTCTCTTTCCAGGTGGCACCCAGGGTTTCGGAAAAAACGGTCGGGGCGATCGCCTGCAACTTGCCATAGAGTTGCTCCTGCCGGACTTTAGAGCCGATAATCAAATCTGGCTTTAAAGCGACAATATTTTCTAAATTTGGCTGAAATTCGTCACCAATCACGGGTACATCTTCTAATTCAGCACTAAGGTACCCATAATAAGGCTCTCCTTGCCAGGATTTAACAGCACCGACGGGTGTTACCCCTAGGGCAACTAACATATCTGTGCCTTCGTTGGTGAGCACGACGATTCGTTCGGGAGTGCCGCTAATTTCCGTCGTTCCCATGGCGTGTTCAATGGTGCGGGTTGCTTCATCAGAAACTTGGGAAACAGGCTCTGGGGTCGTTGTGGGAGATGGATTTTGGGTTGTCGTAAAACAGCCACTTAAACTAAGACTGACTAGGCAAATTAAACCGAGGATCTGGGGCCGAATCATGGGTTGATTATTTTGATAGTGCATGGGACTTAAAGATTTTTTGAATTTTAAAAAACAGGATGAAAAGGAAAAATATAATCCTCCTCTCCATCCCAAACTAAAACTCGATTCACTTCTGAAATATGTAGGCGATCGCCCTGGATTTTACCAATCTAAACTGTAGCTTAAACTGATGGTGCGACCTCTGCCAGCAAATTGATTTCTGCCCCCATAAACCTGGGCAATGATGGGAAAATATTCAGCATTAAAAAGATTTTCAACGCCGAGCTGAATCTTGCCAGCACCAGTATCATAGCTACTGATAAAATCAGCAGTTAAGTAACTTTCTACTTCCCCTAAACCAAAGCCATTACCCTTGGGATCACGGCCCGCTGAATACAGTAATTGCAGACGATTTTCCCAACCTTCAACGGGTTCATATTCCACAAAACCGGTTAGTTTAACAGGGGGAATTTGGAAACTAGGTAAGCCACTTTCAAAATCGCCATCGTTATTGGCATCCCGCTCGCCATCGGTGTAAGTAAAGGTTCCCCCTAGGGCGAGTTGTTCACTTAATTGAGTACGTAGATCGGCCTCAACACCGTAGATGCGCTGGGGATCACGAATCGTTGTAAACGCACTATCAAAGGTAGTACCGAGATCTGAGTAGCTATAAAAGCCAGCAATGGAAGCTTGCACATTACCCCAGTTGCCGCGAATCCCTAACTCATAGTTATCAACCCGTTGGGCTTCAGGCCGTAGATTTTCCACACTGCCCCCCGGAGAAGTCCGTAGGGAACGGGCCACATCCGCAATGGAAAAGCCTTGGGCAAAGTTCCCAAAAATATTTACATTGTCATTGAGAGCATACACAGCGCCCACATTAAAGAGGGTCGCATCGTAGTTCAGTTCGCCCCCTGTGACATTATTGCCCGCTAGAGTGGTGAAATCATCCACACTGACATCAATAAATTCTTGGCGAATCCCACCATTGAGAACTAACTGATCGGTCACATTCCAATTTAACTGGGCAAATAAACCAAGGTTTTTCTGTTCTGTGGGTGGGGAAAGGAAACCAGTGCCAATTTGCTCAAAAACTAGGCCATTACTCGCTTCAAAGGTAGGTTCATCAAAGAGATCGGCAGGTTGAGCAGATTCTTCGTAAAAATAGTCCACACCCCAAAGTAAACTGAGGCGATCGCCTGCCGCGAGGGGCGTATTAAGGTCTACCCGAGCGCCAATTTTCTCCGACTCCACTTCCGATTGCAAAACTTCACCCCCAAAGGTGCCAAAATCATCATCGAAAGGATAGAAACGGGTGGAGTAATCTCGATAGTAAAGCTGACTGTTTAACTGACTGCCAAAGAGATCATCATTGCTGTAGGCCAAACTAACCAATGTATTTTCGGTGCCGGGTTGGTCAGGCAAGACAAGACCAGGTCTGGCTTCTGCTTTATCGCCACTAGGAGATGGATTGAGGGCAAAGTCAGAATCTTGGTCATCGGAGAAGTAATTAAAGCTGAATTGGAGCCGTTGGTTGTCGTCGATGTTGTAGCCCAATTTTCCAAACAAATTGATGCTTCTGAGGTCAGCTAAACCCCCTTGACCCAGCGGATCGGGCGGAATGCGATCGCCATCGGCATCAAAGAAACCACCTGTCTTGGAAATCGCAAAGTCCGCAACATAATCAAACTTGTCCTCTGTACCAGACACAGAATGCTGGAGAGAGTAACCAAAACTGTCTTCTGGATTGGTCGTGGAAAATTCAAAGCCGATAGTGCTGCGGGATTCTACGCCTGTGGCGGCTCCCTGCTTGGTAATAATATTGATAATCCCACCAGTGGCACCATCTCCATAGATCGCGCTGGGGCCACGGACAATTTCAATCCGCTCAATCACGCCCGGATCAATGGTGCGCAAATCCCGTTGGGCATTACGGTTTGTGCTCTGGGGTATCCCATCAACCAAGACCGAAATATTACGACCCCGGAGGCTTTGCCCAAAAATACTGGTGGTTTCTGTCGAAGGTGAGAGACCAGGCACCAGCTTCGCCAAAATGCTGGAAAGATCGCGGTTGAGATCCGCTTGACGGGCAATTTCTGCCTGGGAAATCACTGTCACAGACCGGGGTACCGCCGCTTCCTCTGCTTCCGTCCGAGTTGCCGTAACGATTAATTCCAAATTATCAACAAAATCATCCGGTGTTACCTGTACAAGCAAACCAGAGGGTTGAGACAATACATCAACAAAGGGCGCTGCTGTTTCACCCACAAGAATAATTTCAACGGTATTTTCAGATATTTGCGTAATTTCAATGGCCTCTAGACCAGCTTGGGGCGCAAAATCAGGCAAAATTGCACCATCTGTTAACTGGGCATTTTCGACTTCGAGGATGAGACGATCGCCTTCCAGCCGTTGATTTACTTCAGGGGCGATCGCCTGATCACTATCCAGAAAAACTTCTACACCCAAGGAGGTCGGGTTAATCCGAATGTTACTAATTACTGTTTGGGCCACTACCGCCGGAGCCAGAACAACCAGCATCCCACTGGCAACCCCCAGACTATAGGTCAACTCTTTCAAGAAACTTCCCTCACACTTATTGCTAAAGACTTGCGTTAGATCAGGAAGATTAAGAGATTATCTCAACCACTGTCAAGTTCTTTATCGAGAATATCTTGTATTTAAAATTTTCACAAAGCCACATTGATCAGCTAAAAACCACTGAAACTAGGGACTGAAAGAATTTTCAGGAATTACCATTTCAGATTAAAGGCTTTGTTTTTGCTAAGTCTTCTGATATATCAGAGTAAATTTATTGAAAATATTTTGAGTTAGGGTATAGTCATTTGGGCAGCAGTACCAGATAATGCTTCTTAAACGCCCTCGCACATTTCAACCCATAGCACTATGAACATCACAAATTTCTTTGCCGCCGGTGGCATCGTTGCTTATCCCTTGCTGCTTTTTTCCTTGGCTGGCGTGGCTTGTATTATTGAGCGGTCTATATTTTGGTGGCGGATTAATCGTCGGCAGCGTCAAGTTGTCCGGGACGCCCTCGGTTTGTATCGTCAAGATCCATTCAATGCGATGAAATTTTTGAAGCGTAATGCGGATCTACCCATTGCCCGGATTTTTTTAGAAGCCCTTGATTTAGAAAATCCCAACAGTGAAGAGTTTCGTCTCGCCCTCGAAAGTGCAACCCAAGCCGAAATCCCGACCCTAAAACGGTTTAATACTGTGTTTGACACAATTATTGCTGTTGCGCCCCTACTGGGATTGTTGGGAACGATCCTCGGTTTGATGCAATCCTTTTCGGCGCTCAACATTGGTGATGTGGGTAATACCAATGCCGCTGGGGTGACTGGTGGAATTAGTGAAGCATTGGTTTCGACTGTGATGGGTCTGGTTGTGGCAATCTTCACCCTGCTCTTTGCCAATCTCTTTAATGGGTTATATCAACGTAACCTAGCATTTATCCAAGAGTATGGTGGCCAGTTAGAATTACTATATCGCCGCTTCTATGAAAAGAGTGAAGCAACGATTATGAACCGCTAATTCCTGCCAATAAAACGACACACAATTATTTTTTATCTGTAATCCATAGATTTAAGCTCAATTCTTTTGTTTTAAATTCATTACTATGCGTATTCCCCAGGAAGAACAAAAATCCGCAGGCATTAATATTGTGCCGATGATTGATATTATCTTTTCAATTTTGGCCTATTTTATTATTTCGACCCTCTATTTGACGAAATCTGAGGGCCTACCGGTTAATCTACCTGGGGCAAATACAGCACAACAGCAACCGAGCACTGAAATTACAGTGACCGTAGATGCGGCGGGAGATATTTTTCTCAACGAAGCACCCGTTGAAATCGCTACACTCCAAGCTGGTGTCCGAAATCTAATGGTTGAGAACCCAGAAACCTTGGTGATTATCAATGCCGATGAAGCAGTTAGCCATGGATCCGTAATTGAAGTAATGGATGAACTGCGGCAAATTGAAGGAGCAAGATTGGCGATCGCCGCCCAAAAAGAAACAACATCCACTAGCACTAATTAATACGAAGTATGATTTACAGCTACAAGGCTTCGCTCCTACATCTCAAAGCCTTACAGGATTTTTGGGGGATTAACTAATCGAGATATGAATTCATTTTTTTGTGCCGAGTCATCCCACAAACTAGGAGAAGATCCTATCGGCTGGGGTGTCAATACAACCTATTATCTTTTGTTAGAATATGCCCAGCCTTGGCGCGAAAACATTTTAGAGAGTGATCCCCAATTTATACCGCTCCTAAAGTTTTACCAAACTTTTTTGGCACCGAGAAAAATCCAAATCCGGCCCATATTTATTTGGGGTGAATCGTCGTCAAAAGATCGAAGTCGAGCTATTTTATTAAAACAAGAGCAAGGATTTATTCGAGGTTACAAACGCCAAGAATTTACAATTTCGAAGTTAGCAGAAGTTATTCCAATCCTAGAAACTTGTTTCACTGATTCAGATAGTTTTTTTGCTACAACAGATTCAAGCCAACAACAACGAGATATTCTTGTTTGTACCCACGGCACTTATGACAAGTGTTGTGGAAAATATGGCAAGCCCTTTTATCGGCAAGCAGTACGATTGGTTCAAGAATTAAACCTTGAAGATCGAGTGCGCATTTGGCAAGCAACTCATTTCGGTGGACATCGCTTTGCGCCCACGGCCATCGAGTTTCCTGGAGGACGTTATTATGGCAGGCTAGATGAGGCTTCCTTGCAATCTTTACTGACCCGTCAAGGCGATTTAGATTTTCTCAAAAAAGTTTATCGAGGCTGGGGCGTTTTACCTGCGCCGGTACAAATCTTAGAGCGAGAATTATGGTACCGTCATGGTTGGCAATGGTTAGACTACGGGGTTGATTTTCAAATATTAGACGCGAATAAAGACGAGACGTTTTTTCGGTGTCAGATCACGGCTCAACAAGAAGGCGATCGCCAAATAATTTATACCGCAGAGATTGTCGAAGACCCAACACAAAACATCCACCTCCGGGGTGGTTGCAAGGTGCCAACAGCCGAAAGATATCCCCAATTTAAGTTGCAAAATTTATCCCAAACTTCCTCTCATTAAAGAAAAGTAGCCTTTTCCAGTAACCACACCTAAGATTTTGGATTTTAGGCAAAAGCGACACTGCCCTCCCGTCGGGGATCGGCGATCGCCTGCAATTGCTGCGCTTCTTTAGACCACAATGCGGCCTGTACGCCACCAAAATACATCGATAGCGGCGGAAACTCCCGGAGCGGCATCGACAGATTCGATAAATTCTCAGCCCTTAAATCTTCTTCGTAGGCAAGCATCAATTGGTCGTCAAATGCTTCCACATGGAGTCGTGGGTGTCGGATGGCCTCACTGAGAGAATCGCCATACACCATGAAGTTGGTCAATGACTGGGCGATCGCCGTGGTAATCCGCGACGCACCAGGAGAACCAATCGACAGTACAGATCCATTCCGGTGACGCGCAATGGTGGGGGCCATATTTGAAATCAATCTCGTGCCTGGCGCAATGGGTTCACTCTGTTCTCGATGCAGCTCCAACTCACCCAGGGAATTATTTAACCAAAAATTACGACCGGGAATCACCGCCCCAGAACCATAACCCGCCGATGCCGTCAGCGAACAGGCACAACCTTGATCATCGACCGTGGACACATGGATCGTAGAAGATGAACTGCGGTAATGATCGAGCTGATTTGTTCGGGCAAAATGTAGCAGATCCGTGACTGCTTGCCATCGATCTTGGTCAACATTGAGATGTTCAAAACGATAGTTAAGAACGGCCTCTTGGATCGCAGCAATGGTTTTATGGTCGAGACTTTGGCGGGTTTGCTGGAGGAGGAGTAAAGCGGCTAAACAAGCACCACCCACTGCGGGGGCCGGGTTAGTGACAATTTCCCAGTCACCATAACTCAGCCGAATTGGTTCTCTGATAATCGCTTCGTAGCTTGCCAAGTCAGCTTGAGTAATTGCCCCGTGCGATCGCTCCATTGCAGCGACTAATTCCTGGGCTAAAGTGCCTTGATACAAACAGTCAGGGCCTTCATCAGCCATCAGCTTTAGAGTTTTAGCGAGGCCCGGTAAGCGGACGATCTCACCAGCCTTGAGATAATCTTTGCCATTTGGATGAACAAGCTGATAACTTTCGGGATGCCACCCAAAAATCGCTGCATGGGCCTGTTCTAAATACATTCCTGAGACACGGGAAAGGGGACTGCCTTGCTCTACCACTTTGGCCACAGGCGTGATTAATTCTGCCCAAGACAATTGGCCGTATTCTGCTGAGGCTTTGGCGATCCCGGCGAACATCCCTGGCACTGCCACCGCACCATAACCAATTCCGGTGTAAATGCCACCACCATAATTCAGCAAGGTCTTTTGTAATTCTGGGTAGGGGCGATCGCCAGGGAAATCTTTACCAGGCATCGCTGCATAGGCATCAATGACAACGGGTTCTCGATCCTGGGGCCAAATCGTGATGAAACCACTGCCGCCCGGTGCCATGACCCCCAGTTCGCAACACATGGAAGTTAATGTGGCGGCGAGGGCGGCATCGATGGCGTTACCTCCCTGGGCGATAATCTCTGCGCCGATATTGGCGGCAAGTTTAGAATCAGCGGCGATCGCGACTTTGGTCATCGTTTTTGATTAATTGTTTTTGATCGAGAATGCATTGTGATTTTTTCCATAGATCGATTTTCAGTTGAAAATCGAGATCTGTCTTCAAGGTAGGTTAAGAAGCCAAATCACTTGATGTTAGAGCCTTTAGCGCTGCAGTCGTTTCTGCAAATACTCACAAGTCCAGCCCCGGTCTACTAACACCTGCCAAGAAACCAGATGAATACCATCCCGCACCAGATAATCCCCATCCACCTCTTCGTAATAGCCCAAACGCCCCAACTTCTTCATCGCCTCAAACCAGTAGAAGAAATTCGCCCTTTCGCTTGTGTGATTATTTGCCACTGCATTCTTGACTGCATAGACAAAAAAGCCCGCTGGATTTTTCACATAGTGGTCACGCCGATAACGCTGATAGGCGGCGATCGCCCCTTCAATAATTTCTGCCGCCGTCGTCTTCACTAACCGCACCAGAGAAGGATTCAACACAATCCCTAGATCATCAAGCCGTTCCAAATGAGCCTTGGCTTGGGAATTCACCACCACATCCGCTTTATCCACTTCTTCCGTCTGCAGTTGTTTTTCCTCAATAGTCTCGGTTGCGCCATCCTTAGCTTCCTGAACTGGAGTTCGCTTATCTTTCTCTTTCTCTTTTTGCCTCAATTCCCTTGATTCCGTTGAAAACTCAACCCTTTTCCCAGAATTAGAAGTTGATTGGCTCTCTCCTTGCTCCCTAGGCCCAATCATCGCCGATTTCTCAGTCACCAGCCCATTATCGTGATCACAAACATTTCTTGTTGATTCTACACTTTGGCCCGGCGGTTTTTCTTGCCTTTGGTCTAACTTGTGGGTTTCACCAGTTACTGCATTTCCAGCTTCATGGTTTTTAACATTTTTCCCTTGGCTAAACTGAGTTTTCTGTTCCAGTACATCAGTAGCCTGAGAATCCAAAAAAGAAAATTTTAATTGAACAGCAGAACAAGCCTGATCTGTTGGATCTTTAGTATCTATATAAGAAGGTACGGCAGCATCAGGGTTTGAGGCGCGTTTTTGGGAAGTTTTATTCCCAAACTGGGAAGTTTTGTTCTCGATTTGGGAAGTTTTATTCCCGGGACGATAAGCGGCGAGTTTGTAGATTTTGCTGTTGTACTGGCGCTGAATATCGACGAGACCAATGTTTGCGAGTTCGGTCACGGCCTGGCGGATCCACTTAGAACAGTAGGGTTTCTTGCGGAATTTGCCAGTCCAGTGGCGGAAAGTATCGAGGTCTACTTCAAAGGTTGTACCGGCGGGACGTTTGCGTAGAAGCCAGTTGTAGAGGGTGGCGGCGCAGCGACTTACTTGGTTGAGGAGGTAGTCACTATCGGCGGTAATCATGGCAAAGGCAGTCATTTTTTTTATTCTCCAGATGTAGGGTGTTGGAGAATCAGCAAAAAAGCTGCTAAGATATACCCATCGAATAACCCGGTCAAAAGTTTTTCGATGGGTCGGTGGAAGCAGAATTCCGCTGACCCTCATCTTTTTTAAATTTCTCTAATTCTACAGGATCTTCTCAGGGAAAGAAAAAGGCCATCACTCAAGATCAGCATAGGTCAGCTTAATGTTGATGGGCTAGCACAATGAAAAGCAAAGTATCCCGGAAGTATTTAGCCAAAGTCGTAGATCAGCCATAATGTAATAAAAGTACACAAAACTCCCGGCAGGTTAGGTGGATAACTTGTGCTTCTGAAGCAATGATCCCACTGCGATCGCCTTTTATGTCTCTAAACTTAGAGCAAACTCCTAAAAACTATTCATTCACACCTACATTGCTAGGCGCTAACTCCAGAGCAGGTATTCGCTTGGTAAATGCGTTGTAGACTTGACTTGGTTAGGGCAGGAACAAGGCGATCGCAAGCCAGACGCGCCCCGGAGATATTGCGGGCAGTGGGGCCAAGTTGAAGGGCGGCTAATCCTCCCATGAGGAACAGATCACAGCCTTGCCAGCGTAAATATGCATCCAAAATAGGGAGACCGTTCAAGATTGGTTGGGGATAGCGATCCATCACCTTGGTGAGTAGGGATTCGGCCATGACATCAAAGCGACTCCCCGTTGCTAACCAGAGGCGATCGCCCTGGAGAATTTCCCCATTGTCACAGTGCAGTTGCCAGTGATTCCCTTGCCAATGGGCGGCTTGAATTTGGCAATTGGGCTTGAGGGTAACTTTGTCCTGGCGTTTGGCGCGGCGGAGCTGGGTCATCACCGCTGGTGTGAGGGAACCGCCATTACGGGCTTCCAGAATCATTTGGTGGCGTTTTTGCCAATCGGTTTCAGCGGCAAATCCCTTGAGATATTTCGGCCCTAACCAACCTGCATCGGCATCAAAAAGTTTCTCCTGGAAAGGGCGACGGGCAACGATCGTAACCTGGGCTTGGCGGGCGATCGCCCCCAATGCGAGATGGCCTGTGGAGAGACCACCACCAACAAGGACAATTTTTTCACCCTGAAGATGTAATTTCCGTAAATCAACGCGATCACTGTGGCAAAGACGATCAGATGGATAGCTAGCTTCGATCTGTTCCAGCCAATCTGGTAGCTGTCGTTGGGTTTGGTTCGTCGCTAGAACGACCCGCTTGGCTTGCCACTGTTGGCCGTTATCGAGGGTTAAACAAAATTTGCGTTGACCTCTCTGGGGAGGGATTAACTCTGTAACTGCTGCGGCGATTAGTCGTTGGTCTAACTGAAATTCGGCGATCGCCTCTCGGCAAAAATCTTCAAAAAGTTGGGTACTGGGTAAATCATAGGGCGGAAAAAGTTCATGGGGGCGTCCCTCAGCAAACCTGCGCAAGGCAAAGGGATCTGGGTGGGGATGATGTACCGCCGGCGATCGCAAATGGGGAATCTCCTGGGCCGCAAACTGGTGAGACCAGCGGGCCAACCAACAACCATGGGGATCAAAAACAACAATTCGCTTACGCCACTGGGGACGTTTTTTTAAAAGATGAAGCACCAAGGTCAGGGCCTGGACGCCTGCGCCAATAATTGCAATGTCACACTGCTGCATCGCCTTGACGGAAATTCTTGGGGGGATAGACATTTTCACGACTTTAAATAAAAATGATAATTATTATCAAAATATCGATAATAACAAATCACTGAACCAAGCGCTGGCTTGTCCGCTAGCAGGAAGAAAACATAATGATCGATTGGACAAAAACAGCTATCGTGGCGATCGCCGGTCTGGCGGGCTCCGGAAAAACCCAGTGGCTCCGGCAGCAATTCCAGGGGAAAACGGTGCCTGTTACCTATTTCGCACCGCGGACGGTGGACTGTGCCATCGATCGCCATTGTCTCGCCCTTGAATTTCCCCATTGGCAGTTTTTAGAAGAAGGGCAGGAAATTGAACTGATCCGCGCTGTAGAACAGGGGGCGATCGCCATCTTAGAGCTTGGTTTTTATGTGGCCCTAGCGTCTGGGGAAGAATTGCTAAAAGCATTGGCAGAGGCTGGTTTTCCCTGTCAGCGATTGGCCTTTGTCTCCGAGCAGATCACCAGTTCCCCTTGGCATGATTGGGCCGATCAATTGATTGAAGTACCCCTACCGCTGCCGACGAATGAAATTCAGGTGTGGCGATCGCCCCTGAGGGGTCAGGTCTTTGATCCGGCGAGCCTCAATATTTTTTGGGATGAACTCACCGCCGGGGCCTATGGTCAGATCCAGCGGGCCAAGGGCATTGTCGAAATTATTGATGGCAGAGCTTTTTATCTCGACTATGTGGCAGGGATGGCAGACAGTCTCTATCGCGAGCTTCCCTGTGAGCCTTGGCTGAAAGGTAGACCCGAACGCTTTAGTGGCCTAGAAGTAGTCGGTACTCAACTCGATGGACGACAAATGGCCGCTACCATCCCAGATTGCTGTCTTAATGATGAATTACTGGCTTATTACCAAGGGCAAATACGACGACAACGGCAACAAGCTGACCTAGAACAACAGTATGCCTACACCTAAAATTAAACGCCTAATTTATTTAGCCTGCTAAAACGTCTAACAAAATTAATAAAACCTTCTCAAAATTATGAAAATTGCCGTTATTTCCTGTATTCATGGAAATTATGAAGCCTTAACGACGGTGCTCAAAGACATTGACAGCCAAAATGTAGACCAGATTTATTGTTTAGGGGATTTGGTCGGCTATGGCCCCTACCCCAATGAAGTGGTGACCCTCGTGCGATCGCTGGATATTCCCACTGTCCAAGGCTGCTGGGATGAAGATATTGTCGATGGTTTAAATGCCTGCGAATGCAGTTATCCATCATTGCTCGCAGAAAAACGGGGTAAAGTTGCCCACCAATGGACAGACCAAGAAATTCACCCCGAAACCCGCACCTATCTAGCCCAGTTACCAAAAGTGCTCAAGCAGGATCAACTGGCTTTTACCCACGGCAGTCCTCAAAGTCAGCATGAATATTTACTGCCAGAACTAGATGGTTTCCTCGCCCTAGAGCGGGTTTTGAGCACGGGGGCAGATATTCTGTTTTGTGGCCATACCCATGTGCCCTATGTGCGCACCCTTGATCAGCATTCTCTGAAATTTTCTGTCCGCACCAATTCCGGGAAGGCGATCGCCCCAGAGCAGGAATTTACCGCCCCCGTTAAACGGATTGTTAATGCTGGGTCTGTCGGTGAGCCGCGCCATGGCCGCCCCAATGCAACTTATGTCATTTACGATGGCGATCAGGTGACATTACGGGAAGTGGAATATGACTATCACAAAACCTGTGGGGCGATTATCGAAAAAGGATTACCGCCGATTTTTGCCTGGCGCTTAGCTCAGGGGATGGAATTTGCCGAACGGGCCGACGATCCAAGCCACCTTTGCGAACGGGGAGTATAACGATGATGCAGTGGGCAATTTTAAGCGGTATCGAAGGGAATTTAGCGGCCTATGAAGCGGTACTACAAGATATTCGGCGACAAATCCCCAAGATCACAGAGCTATATATTCTAGGCGATCTAATTGACGGAACCCCGGCAGGTAATGCCGTTGTAGAGCGCATCCGCCACCCGAAACAAGGTGAACTGATTCCCCAGGTCTGTAAGGGTGCTTGGGAAGAACAATGTCTAATCGTGCGGGGTTTAGCAGCAGAACCCGAAGAAAATCCTTTTCTCGCAGAAAAAGGTGGTGCCATGCTCAAGCAACTGTGGGATCATGTTCCCTTAGAAACGGTGCAATGGTTTAGACAACTCCACTTCGGCTTTGCAGAATTAGACTGTCTTTTGCTCCATGGCAGTAGCCTGACGGTGTTTGAAGCCCTCACACCGGACATTTCTCCTTTGGTTTTATTAGATCGTCTGTCCCGCACGGGGAGTAATCGTCTTTTTTGCGGGCGATCGGGCCAAACCTTCCAATATCAGGTGAGCACCGGAAAATTGGCGGCTACAGTCACTACCCTTGACCAGACTGCGATCAGTCAGAACTATACTATTGGCGACTCTGTTGGTACTGCCGCCCGTTTGATTGTTGGTGTTGGCAGTGTGGGCCGAGTCCCCAAGCAAGCCACCTACACCCTCTACAATCCCAATACAGACCAAGTGACCTTTCGGATAGTGCGTTATGGTAGAGCGGGATTTGGTTGATTTTTTGCCCTCTAATAGCAGAATTTCCCCCTAAATTACCTTTTTTGGTGGTTTAGGGGGATTTTTTTAGATTCTCAGGGGAATCAATATTTTCTAGTAGAACGAAGGACGATGGCGAATTAACTCCATGAATTCTTGGCGAGTGGCGTCATTGTCGGCAAATATGCCCTGCATTGAACTGGTTACTGTCCAAGAGCCTGGTTTCTCGACCCCACGCATCACCATGCACATGTGGGTTGCCTCAACCACAACAGCGACTCCCTGGGGTTGTAATAATCCATGAAGGGCATCGGCAATTTGTTGGGTTAAGCGTTCTTGTACTTGCAAACGCCGGGCATACATTTCACAAATACGGGCAATTTTAGAGAGGCCGATCACCTTACCATTTGGAATGTAGGCCACATGGGCGCGGCCTAAAATCGGCAAAATATGGTGTTCGCAAGAGCTAAACAGATCAATATCTCGCACTAAGACCATTTCATTGGTATTTTCATGGAACACGGCCCCATTGAGGAGTTCATCAAGGGATTGATGGTAGCCAGATGTCAAAAATTTAAGGGCTTTGACCAATCGTTTCGGCGTATCGCGTAACCCTTCACGATCTGGATCTTCGCCTAAGCCGAGTAATAAAGTGCGCACGGCTGCCTGCATTTCGGCTTCTGAAACTGGTGGTTTGATTTCAGTATTAATGGTTTGTTGGCGAATATCAGTCAAGGAAATGGGTAAATTCATGGGATCAAGTTTTATCAATTAGTGGTTTGTTGGTTGTCGGAGGGCGATCGCCCTGCAAGTTTTATGCGGCAACGCGCCGAAGGATGACTGACTGGTTTTAGATGTAGGGAAGATCAGCGAATTACATTTGCTGTAAAGCTATAGCCGCTTCCTTAGCGAAATAGGTCAAAATCAAGTCAGCCCCGGCCCGTTTCATGCTGGTCAAGGTTTCTAGCATGACGGTTTGTTCATCCAGCCAACCCCGTTTGGCCGCTGCTTTGACCATGGCATATTCCCCACTGACGTTGTAGGCGGCGACGGGTAAATTTGTCCGTTGTTTGATGCGACAGATAATATCCAAATAAGCTAAGGCTGGTTTGACCATCACGATATCAGCCCCCTCAAGAATGTCTAATTCCACTTCCTTGAGAGCTTCTTGGCCATTGGCCGGATCCATTTGGTAGGTTTTTTTGTCACCAAACTTAGGGGCTGAATCCAAGGCATCCCGAAATGGCCCATAGTAAGCGGATGCATATTTAGCGGAATAGGCAAGAATCCCCACATTAATCCAGCCCGCTGCATCGAGGGCGCGGCGAATTGCACCCACGCGACCATCCATCATGTCCGATGGTGCCACAAAATCAGCCCCTGCCTCTGCATGTATGAGGGCTTGTTTGACCAGGACAGCAACTGTCTCATCATTGAGAATTTCTCCATCTTGGACAATGCCGTCATGGCCCTCGCTGCTATAGGGATCGAGGGCGATATCTGTGATTACAACCATGTCGGGCAGAGCTTCTTTAATCGCCCGTACAGTTCGAGGAATCAACCCGGCAGGATTATGGCTTTCGGTACCTATATTGTCTTTTTGGTAATCAGGAATCAGCGGAAAAAGGGCGATCGCCCCAATGCTGAGGTCATAAGCTGTCGCCACTTCAGCTAATAGCAAATCCAAAGAATAACGAAAACAGCCAGGCATCGAAGGGATTTCCGCTTTTTGTCCTTCACCCTCCATGACAAATAGAGGATAAATAAAATCATTCACCGTCAAAGCCGTTTCACGCACCATGCGGCGTAAAGCAGTAGTCCGTCGTAGTCGCCGGGGCCGATATATTGCTACTTCAGCAGGAGTCGTAGCATCAGTGGTTTTAGCAGGGGTTGTGGCTTTAGTAGAAATATTTACAACAGTGGCTAAAGGAGACTCTGGGCGAGGTGGGGGTATCGACATAATAAAAAATGATAATCATTCTCGAATATTCTACACTACGGTTCAAGCGTTTGGATGTCGACTTATTTTGTGGAGAGTTATTCACTCTTCTTAGGGTTGGTTTGGAATAATGCTGGCAAAGCCCCCCTTGCTCCCCCAGGCTAGGAAAATCTCCTAAATGCTAAGTCAATGCAGTCTCGTCCCCCACATGAAGAGATTTAGGGTAGTGACTCAATAGTATTTGATGCTGTTTAGGTATCCTCTCAGATTCAATGGATATATTCCTTCCGAATTAGTGCTATTCCTAGAGCTTGCTGAAATATTGGCCAATTAATTAAAACTCAGGTATCAGGAGATTCTTAATTGGCTTATTAATATCTCTGAAAAAAAGAGAGGTACCTAGTTGGAATTTAGATGCAAAAAAATATTAATTTTGAACGATTCTGAAAACAGCGTCTGGATCGACTAAAAATCTTGAATTTTGTTCCCGTAAAATAAATCTAAAAATTGGAAACAATTGATAACCAATCTAGTCAAATACCCTAACACAATCTGCAATACCTCTTCAAAAAAGAAAGCATTAATACACCATCACCAGTTAATAAATAGCTGCGTCAAATCTTTTGGCGAACTTTTGACTTTCTTGAAATCTAGAACTTTAAATCTAGAAAAACGAATTGGAAACTGCATCATTAATGAGGTAATTGAAATGAAGTTAGAACACGCTTTTTTAGGTCTATTGGCTGCTTCGGGTATAGTCACTGCGAATGTTCAAGCCGTCAAGGCAGAAGAAGGGTTTGCCTTTAAACGTGTACCAGTCATTGTAAATGGTAGTGGCTGTCCTCCTGGCAGTGCTTTTGGGATTGTGAATGGGAATTCGGTTTCAATTATTTTTAGTGAAATGTATACCGAAGCGGCCCGACGGGAATTTAAACGGGCTTCTTGCAACATTCGTATGAAGCTTGATGTTCCTAGCGGTTACACAGTACAACCGGTGAATCTCCGCTATTTAGGTTATGCCAATATTCCTAATGTATCGGGGGCACGTAGTACGCTGAATACTTTTGCGAGTTTCGGTGCAAGTGGCGGGTGGGTTGACCGCAGCAACTTTGGCCCAGGCTTTCAAAGCGATTTTGAACGTAATGTCGATATTGCCCTTTCAGCAGTTAATGCTTGCACTCGACCGGTTACAACAAACTTTGGCATTAACACTAACATTAGCGCTTGGGGACCCCGTTCCGGTGATGAAGTTACTTCTATGGGTATTGATACGGTGGATGTGACTTTAGAGGATGTCATTTACCGTATTGAGTTTGGCTTTATTCCTTGTTCTTAAGTAACATCTGGCTTTTGTTGTGCTAGTGCTTTTTGCTTACGCAATTAGGTGAAACCTAAAAGGTAATGATGGGTTTGCTAAGGTAAAACGGAAGTCACTAAGCTTTTTTATGACTCAATGTCCTAGCGGTCAATTTCAACACACCGTCAAAAATGGACATATTCACTGGGCTTTCTCTAAAGTGTGCATTTAACACATTAGACCACTGTGAAATTTTATCCGTCACTATAATTCATCAATTCATCATTACCCTTTTAGCTTAGTTTTAACTACTATTTTTTTAGGACTTCAGCAAAGGCGAAGCTTGGTGCAGCAAGAACCAACATTGTAGATGGTAGATCATGGATTCTCTCTTCAATGGAGGCATAGTAATCACAAAAATTCTCGTTCGGTTCTGCGATACCGAGGATGACTTGATCTGCATTACGCGAAGACTCAGACAAAATCTCATCAAATGATCGACCTTCTGCCACCAAGATACAAATCTCTGCATCAATGCGAAGCGTTTGTACCAGGACATTAATATTTTGTTTGGCAGTTGCTGCGGCTGATTGATCCGGCACCACTAGCTTCAAATAAATTTGAGCGCTACGCCATTCCATACTGTCCCGCAGTAGCTCTGCCAAGATCATCATCAGTGCACCATTAGCGTGCAAACCTCCCCACCAAACATCAATTTGATGATGCTGCTTACTTTCGGGCTGAGATTTCTCTCGATAGATAATCACATTACGCTCAGCGCGATGCAGTGCATGGATAAGCTGACAATAGCTACTGCGATTTTCGGGGGTTTCATTATTACCAAGGAGGACTGTATCAGGCACGATGGGGCCAAGGCCATAAATTTCAACAAGCCGCTCCACGCCCACAAATGGATCTTGGGCGGTCAAGACTCTGACCAATGCTTGTATATTTCGCTCTTGCAGATAATCATTAATGCTCTTTTCCATTTGCTGCTGCTGACGGATACTGCGAGAATCCATCGGCAAAATACTTGCAATGGTAAACAGGCCCCGATTGCGATTTAACCCATCTGCTAATTCGATTAATCCCCAACGCCGCGTTGGTGCACCGGAAAGGACTAACATATGGGGCCGCCATGTTCTCGGATCGGGGTGATGACCCAGTTGAAATAAGCTTGTTCTCAACAGCATCATCCAAATACCGCGGCGGGCATCTCCCCAAGTACTCTTTAATTCCCGTCGCTGAATCCACAAAAAGATCATCGCAACAATTAACCCAGCAACGATGGTCGCCACTGGATTAATTAAAAACATAACCGCTAAACATCCGAGAGCCCCAAGCAATGAGAAAGACCAATGTACTGCAAATAAAGGGCGAAAAGAGGGACTATCAAGAAATCCTTCAACGCCAGCGGCAATGTTGAGTACTAAGTAGGTTGTGAGAAAAAACATACTCAGCACTGGTGCGATTAAGTTTAAATCACCCACCATGACCGCTACTGTGACGATCCCTAAGGTGATCGCCGTGCCGATGCGTGGTTCGTTATTAGGACCACTGCCTTTGCCTAGGAAGCTTAGCCATCGCGGTAAAACACGGTCCCTTGCCAAGGCTTGCAGAATCCGGGGGGCCCCTAAAATGCTACCGATAGCACTCGATAATGTCGCTCCCCAAATGCCTAACAGAATTGATGGCCCCCAAAAGGCGATCTGCTGCATAATTAGGGGATTTTCAACTAACGTACTGGCATCGGCTCGAGTGGCAAGAAAAAAAGGCAGAGCCATATAGATCAAATAACCAACGCCGACGGCTGCCAATGTACCTGTAGGAATTGCCTTTGTCGGTTCTTTGAGATCGCCGGACATATTAACCCCGGCCATAATTCCGGTCACGGCTGGGAAAAAGACGGCAAAAACTGTCCAGAAAGATTCGCCACTATCCGTACCCCAGGGTTCTAGCTGAGTTGCTTCCAGTGGTGAACCGAAAGCTAGGGAAACAAGCGATAAGGCGATGATCGCCATGATGAAGTACTGGGCTTTGATGGCAATTTTGGCTGAGGTAATTGCTAATACTGCCACAAGAATGGTGACAATTAGGGCAATGTAAGTCTGGTTGAAGCGGCCAAAGGCATTGACAACGCTTTCGGCAAATCCAATGGTATAAAGTGCAACTGACAGCGCCTGGGCAAAGTAGAGGGGAATCCCTACGGCTCCTCCGGTCTCGATCCCTAGGGAGCGGCTAATCATAAAATAAGCGCCACCAGTTCGCACGACCCGATCGGTGGCGATCGCACAAATTGATAATGTCGTCAGAAAGGTAATGCTCACAGCCATCGTGACAATCAGCCATGTGCCAAAAAGGCCGACATTGCCAACCACCCAACCAAAGCGGAGGTACATAATCACCCCCAAAATAGTCAGCAGCGAAGGGGTAAAGACCCCACCGAACATACCTAGCCCTGCTTTGTCTGTTGGCGTCGTAACAGCGGTAGAGCTAGTTTTTAAAGGCATTTTAAAAAAGTTGATGAGTGTTAGTAATGGTAAAAATATACTGACTTTCAGCAATCCAAAATATGGATGGGGCTAAACGGCATTGTCAACTTAAGCCGCTTGACAAACACAAGCCCTAAAAAGCTTTCTACATGGAAAGTCCAGCAAAAACAGGAGAAAACATTTTAGAGAAGCTACCCATATCCTAAAGGATACTGTGAACAATAACTATTTTCCCCACCATGGCTTGAAGACTGGCCTACGTCAAGCTTTCCCCTAGTCCCATCAAAGCTCTTTCACGACCTCCAGACAATTTTTTCTAGCACTCTATGCTAGGTGATTAGCATCAAACTGCTTCTCTTTACAGAGGTTGATTGGGGAGCAACTTGTTACGGTAAAGGAACGACTATTAGCCTGTAAGTGATTTGGGAGTTTATGCTGACTAATCCCTTCGATTCCAAAGCCCGCCAAAAAGATCTTCACGATTTCATTGAAACTTTCACTGCTAATACAGGGCAAAATCTGGTGGCGATCGCCAACAATCCTATTTTTTAAAACAATTCAGAAAATTTTTGGCTTTGGTTGGCTAGCAGCAATTGTCGGAGATGTGGATGTAGCAATGGCTCAGGCTGAGATTCAGCGGTTAAAACAGGCTTATCCCAATGAAAATCCAACCCAACTAACCCAGCGAGTTATCCAAGCAAAAAGTCTAGAAGCTGCCAAATTAGGATTTGTGGCCAATCTTTTACCCCCTTTGGCCCTGGCATTATTTGGCTGGGAGTTGGCAAGTATGACAAGACTACAGGCGGAGATGGTTTATCAAATTTCTGGCCTCCATGGGCTGAATCTCCAGGATCCCCGTCGCCGGGCAGAAATTCTGGCAATTTTTGGCTTGTCCCTCGGCGGTAATGGTCTCAAAACAGGCCTAAGTTTTCTCGAAATGATTCCCCTGGTGGGTACAGTGGTCGGGGTTTCGAGCAACAGCCTGATGATGTATTCCCTAGGGTTAGCGGCCGACCAGTTTTATCGGTTTAAACAGGACGCACAAAAATATTGATAACAATTTCCAACTTCTGCGTCCTGCCTCAAACTTCTCGTGTTTTCCTACAGGGTCACTGGTTGCCATAGGCCGGTGGCAGCAACCTCGCTAGCATAATCAGCAAAATCCTTGGGTGAACGTCCTAAGGCACGCTGAATGCCATCGGTGAGATAGGCATTGCGGCCATCAAGCACAGTGTTAAAAAGATAGTCCAGCATCCAAACCACTTCTTTGGGGGCGCCAGATTCTTTGATACCAGCCACAAAAGCATCGTGGGGAACTGGCACATAGGTAATCTCACAGCCGCTGGCATTTGACAACTCAGCCGCAATATCAGCAAAGGTCATTAAGCGAGGGCCAGTGACTTCGTAAATTTCTCCGGTATGCCCCGTTTCTGTCAGGGCAGCGACAGCAACCTCGGCAATATCATCGACATCTACAAAAGGCTCAGAAATATCACCCGCTGGGAGGGTGATTTGTCCAGCCGTGACCATTTCGAGGAACGCACCCTCTGAGAAATTTTGGTTAAACCAACTGGCTCGGATGATTGTCCAATCAAGACCACTTTCCTGCACAATCTGTTCACAGGCTTGGGCTTCGATTTCGCCTCGACCCGACAGGAGTACCAAGCGTTTAACACCATGACCTTTAGCGCGATCAACAAAAGCCTGAATAGCATCCGTCGCTCCCGGCATGGCTAGATCTGGCGCATAGTTGATGTAAACCGCTGCTACATTTTTAAGACAGGCATCCCAGCTAGTTTCATGGTGCCAATCGAAGGCTGGTGTGGCTGAGCGTGAACCGATCCGGGTCGGTATGCCCTTTGCTTCTAGCGCAGTAACAATCCGTCGTCCTGTCTTGCCGGTGCCACCGAGGACAAGGGTTAATCCGTTTGAATTATAAGCTTGATGTTGAATAGTGTTCATGGTTTGCTTTCCTTTGTTGGGTGAACTGTAAGCCCACTATAAAAAGTCCAACTAGGGAATTTCTTGACAGTTGCTGCCGAAATTTTGACTGAGTGCGCCAAGTTCGGCTTAATTTGGTTTGGTCTGGAGATTAAGACGGAAAGAACGTGGTGTCTGTCCAGCCCAGCGCTTAAAAGCTCGTGTAAAAGCACTTTGCTCAGAAAAGCCCGTCATGAAAGCGACTTCTGCTAGAGAATAATCAGTCTGCTGTAAAAGCCGTTCTGCTAACTGACGCCGTGACTCATCTACCAGCGTTTGGTAGGAGTAACCTAGCTCTGAGAGTCGGCGTTGTAAGGTGCGTCCGCTTATGGTGAAGTGCTCGGCAACATCAGAGATCGTTGGCACACCTTCACT
Source organism: Picosynechococcus sp. NKBG042902 (assembly GCF_963864045.1). Classification (NCBI taxonomy): domain Bacteria; kingdom Bacillati; phylum Cyanobacteriota; class Cyanophyceae; order Chroococcales; family Geminocystaceae; genus Picosynechococcus; species Picosynechococcus sp. NKBG042902. The sequence continues at coordinate 35,553 of NZ_CAWLTV010000054.1, forward strand.
CAGGCATCGAGAAACGTAAATACGCACCTGGTGTTCGAGGGAATGGGGGTCTGCTAATTTAGAGAGTTCAGTCTCAAGATGGGTATCAAAAAATTGGGAAATACTTTTGTCGCCAAGCTGGTTGGGGGTTCGCAACGACTCATTGGAAACTAATAATGCGTCTCGGTCTGCATCAAAGTGCATTGGACAGCCAAAATAGGCTTGATGTTCTCTGATGCGTTTAGGGGCTTGGTGCTTGAAGTAAACGGCTAGCGGTGTGAAGGGCTTGGTAGAGACTTGCCGGCTAATTGAGACGATACTGGCAATTGTCGCTTCATTGGAAAGTCGCATCCCCAGGCGGCGATCGCCCATTCGATGTAAGTGTATAAATGCGCCTTGGTCTACTCGCTCAACTGTATAGGTCGAAACGCTTGTCAGCACACGAGCATAACGTTCTGCCCGTTCATAGGAGCCGCCCAGATTTGTGGCTGACTTCCAGGCCAGGCCAAAAGCACCATAATCATCACAACGCATTGCTGTCCCCGCTCGCAGTGGCAAAGTTGTACCATTATTTTCGGCTATGGCAATCTTTTCTAGAAAGGAATAGTAATCCGTATCAGAAACCATCTGGGAGGGATCAGCGGCGCTATCTGGATCAATACCGAGCGATTTCAAGAGGTCATCTTTGTCGAGGGCATCTTCAACGACTCCGACAACTTTTCTAACGAACAATGAAGTAATCTGTCCCATTCAAAAAATATATTTTTTTATAGCAAACCAACACTTTCTGCCTTTTCTTGCCACTGTTTTGGGTTCACTCCCTTAATCAGCAACCACAGACATAGGGAGAGTTCTGAAATAATCGTCACCAGATAAATTGGCGCGATAGCTTCGACGAAGTCCGGAAACAAAAACCGTGTATAACTCCCAATCAGATAAGTGACACCCGCAGCCATGACTAAGTATCCAAGCACCCTGGGCATATATAGCGACTTGGCAATTAAGTAACCGAGAACGAGACAATGAACCCCAAACAAAATCAGGCCGAGATCATACCCATAGCTGTGCAGATCAAGAAATAGTGATGAAAGTGAATTGAGTTGAGCGACATCGAATGCCGCAGTATAATTTGAACCTTTCAAAAGAAGTATGGCTGCGTAATAGTTGAGGAGACTAAGGGCAATTACTGCTGTCTGGGTCACTCGGAAACATAGGGCAATCAGAGCAAGTATTTTATTAACTGGCCGCAGAAGTACGAACAGTAATACAGCCACGGCCACATCACTCAGGCACATGATTGAGTCGGCTAGAAATCCAACCCGGAAAAGCGGCTCTGCTGCCATAATGTTGCTGGCAGTCGTCGCTGCATCTCCTGGAGCAATAAGTGGCGATCGCACGAATATTTCGCTAAAAAGTCCGAGAACGATAATGATCAAATACAACACCCCCACTGCCCGCGCGTAGATTTGTGGCGACGTCTTAAATGTTTGGTCTGCCATGGTATATTTCCTCTCCGTGGGCTTTACTTTTTGGTTTTTATGGTTGAACTAGGGGGTATGCCGCACCTGCCACACAACAAACCAGGCTTATCAGGATATTACCGCAGACTTTCGTGATGCAACATGGCGATCGCCTCATCGGTAAATCATTGTCTTGCTATGCTTTTCAGAGATTTTTGTGTCTAAAGTAAAAAAGTAGCGTTTGGAAATAATGCACTTGCAGTTATTTTCTGACACCCCACACAATGACAAGCCATTGTAATCAATGGTTCTGACGTGACCTCAAATTTCACCTGTCCACAACGGCATTGACCTTTCACCTTACGAACTGCGGTATCCACAATAATTTTTCTCCAGATTTTCTTTACTTAAGAGTCGTCTAAAAAAATAGAGACTCCATCTTTAACAATACGACAGTAG
>NZ_CAWLTV010000055.1:0-38572 GCF_963864045.1 Picosynechococcus sp. NKBG042902
AGGAGCTAGTCCATTGCACGAAAAAGTTTTATGTCCACTACCACTGAACCCACAGATCGTTTATTTGGGGCCTTACCCTACCTTCTGCCCCTCGTTTACGCCTTGCCCCTGGGGATTCCGTTTTTGAGGCAATTCCCGATTCTGGCGGTGATCTACGTGCCTTTACAACCCCTAATCCGCCTTTATTCATTTCCCTTTGCGGGGCTGATTATTTTCTTCATTCTCTATGCTGCGGTGGTACGCAACAGCCGGATTAGTCACTTCATCCGCTTCAACACCCTACAAGCGATTCTCATCGATATTGCCTTGATTTTATTGAGCATTGTGATTCAATTATTCGGCTTTGGGGGTGGGGGCATTCTCATCGAAACCCTTTCTAATGTAGCTTTCCTCGGTACTCTGGCCGCCTGTGGTTATGCCATGGTGCAATCAATTCTCGGCAAATATGCGGAGTTGCCGACCATTTCCCAGGCCGCCTATTCCCAATTACCTTATTAATCGGACGAAATAGGCAAAATTCTGGAAATTTAGGGTCTAATCGGGAAACTTTTTTGGGGTCATCCCCGACAGATAATCATGGTGAAGTATTAGGGAAACACAATGGCGAAGTTGGTGATGTTAGAGCCTTATCAATTATTGTTGGGCGGCGTAGTGGCGATCGCCTTTCTCACGGTGGGCCTGACGGTGGGGGTCAGCAATGCCCTGGGGCGCAATATTCTTAAACCCCGGCAGTTTACCTGTCAGCCCGTCATAGAACCCCAAACAGGAGAATTGATGTGGACAGTCTTTCATCAGGGCCAAGGGCAACCGCAACCTTGGCTGCAAATGGTGCCGGGCATGGAAGGGGATGTGTCCCCCAAAAGTCGTTGTGAGCAGGTCGCCCAGCGCCTAGATTCCCTAGTGCCACAGCAACTCCGCGCCCTCACCTATCAGCCCAACCCAGCCACCCCAGAACGGGAAGCAATTTGTGCTCTGACTCAAACCAAAGGCGGCCCTTGTACGACGCTCCTAATTTTGAAGCCAGAGACAGACCCAACGCAGTTTTTTGCGGATCTGACCCTGCCCCTACGCCAATGGGGAGAGGGGATGCAATTAGAAACCGCAAACCAGGTGCCCCTCGACCTACAGCCCTTACTGGAGCCAGCTTCTCCCTAGAGTTCTGGGCGGCTTAAATGTGGCCTAAATTTCACCTGGGCGATCGCCAAGACAAATCCCTAAGCCCCGCGCGGTTTTCACCAAAGTTCCCTCCGGATCAACAACCCGATTGATCTCAATGGCCTCACTAATGGGCGCACTAGACACCTGGCCATTTTGCCAAGTCACCATGTGATCAAATTTGCCCTGGGCGATTAAATCCACCGCCGCGACCCCAAAGGCCGAGGCCAGCAAACGGTCTAGGGGTGAGGCGATGCCCCCCCGTTGGATGTGGCCCAATACCGTTACCCGCGTTTCTGCGCCAGTCTTTTTGGCTACCTCATCGCCCATGTATTGACCGATGCCCCCCAGGCGACATTCCCCAAATTGCAATTCGTGTTTGAGGGTTTCCCCAGAGGTGGTACAGACCGCCTCTGAAACAACGACAAGGGTATGACCATTACCGGAATTTTGGCGATCGCAAATAAACTCACACACCGTCTGTAAGTCGTAGGCAATCTCTGGGATCAAGATTACATGGGCACCGCCAGCAATCCCTGCATTTAAGGCGATGTGGCCGGCATCTCGCCCCATGACTTCCACAATCATTACTCGGTTGTGACTGGCCGCCGTAAAATGCAGTCGATCTAAAGCTTCTGTGGCAATATTGACCGCTGTTTCAAACCCAATGGAACGTTCCGTAATGCCCACATCATTGTCAATGGTTTTGGGGATGCCCACGAGGTTCATGCCCCCCAGGTGTGCTAATTTCTGGAGAATCGCCAAGCTACCATCGCCACCAATCCCGACCAGTGCATCCAGCCCCAAGCGGTGATAGGCTTCGCCAATTTCTTGAGATCGATCCTTTAGGGAACCGTCTTCCATGGGAAAAGCAAAGGGATTACCTTTATTGGTTGTCCCTAACATGGTGCCCCCCATCGTTAACCAAGTATCGACTTGATCTTCGGTGAGGACAATGGTTTCTGGTGGCTCCTGGAGCAGGCCGAGGGTCGCTCGACAGATACCAATCACTTCCCAACCGTATTGATGTCGGGCGCAGCGAGTTACAGCCCGAATCGCTGCATTCAAGCCGGAGCAGTCGCCGCCACTGGTGAGTACACCAATTTTTTTTACATTTCCCATAACTGATGCTGTTTACCGTTGTCCTAAAGCATTTATGACCTGGGGCCATTGGGCCTATTGTTAATCAGGAAACGGCGATCGCCACAGCCTCTGAGATGATTCGTTTAATTTTTTGACAGTTATTTACTGATATGGCTGATAAGTCAGCGATCGCTCACATCCCCAGGGAAATTTCAGGGAAACTTTAGGATGCGAGGTAATGGGGAATAATCACATCAGGAATACTTTGCCCCGTCAGACAATGCCAATGGCAGGTAAACAGGTCTGGTTGTTGGCAGCGCAGAGAGGCGATCGCCGGTGCTGCCGGGAAAGGCCAGAGTCGATCAAAAATCAACCGCTTTTCCGGTGAGAAGGAAAACTGTAGCAGGTAAACCCCAGGCGTAGCCCCAATGGAATCGAGGAGTTGGTAGCCCAGATAATACAAGCTTTGGCGCTGTTCATCCCGGAGATCGATGGGCTGGTGGTAGGAGTTGGGCATTACCCCTTCACCGATCACTTCGCCGTACAAAGGCCCCTTCGCCGTGTAGATAATTGGTAGCCAGTGATCACCTAAATAGTTGTGGTTACAGACCCGGTGGGTTGTGTGTTTCTGCACCCACTGACGCCGCTCTTCAATTTTGCGACAGGCTTGAAATACTTTTTGGTGTGTGAAAGAAAAAGGCTCTGGTAAATCAATCGTCAAGGGACAAACGAGGACGTCGCGACCCTGGGACTGGCCCCCATGCCGAACCATCGCCGGTGTGAGCACTTCTACTTCTGTGCCCTCGGCCTGCTGCACAATTGCCGTTTTAAATGCCTTGATCATCCGCTCCGTAACGGGGGAAGCAGAGATAAATTTGCCAGAATGCTTTAATTCAGCATTGACTAAGATGATGACCTTAGAGGGTGCTGAACGTCGGGATGGGGCTGCCACCTTTGGGGTTAAATGTGGGTAATTCAATCTCAGACAGGCTATGACGACGATTTTTCACTGCAAGGCGGTAACTCACACTTTGTAAGTCGGCATGGAGTTGGCGATTCTCCCTTTGCAGCTTCTCTACTTTATCGCGAACTGTTGCCATTCTCTCAGCAAATTTTTGCCGATAGATTTGCGGTAGTTCCTGAACCACCTGTTCTAACCGCCGACTGCGATCGCCTAATTCTTTTACAGATTGGCGCAATTGGGAAATTTCTTGATCTTTCTGGGTCAAGCGCTCTTGATAAAAAACGACTTGCTGTTCAACCTCTTGGAACTGCTCCCGGAGGCGCTGGAGTTCCTCTTGGTGCTGGGCTTCTAGCTCCGGGGCCGGGTCATCATTGCCCTTGACGAGACGAAATAACTCCTGGGACAGTTGCTGCACCAGTTGATCCCGCAGTTGGAGTTCCTGCTGGAGTTGGGCGACATCGAGGGGTTGGGATTGACGGGGTTCGGTTGTTGCCACGGTTATTCATCACTCCATTGATCAAGGGTTTGGGGTTAAATCGTCCGATATGTACATCAATCTAGACAAAATTTGCACCGCCCGAAGGATAGAAAAGACAGTCTTTCGCCTATGACTTTTTACTGGAACTGGCCAGTATAGACCTAATAATATCTAATGCTTTGGAAAAATGCCTGTCTTCGGGGAAATTTTGTAAGAAAATCGCCATTCGTGGTTTCCCCCTTGCGGATAAGATAAAGGGGATTTTTAACAAGCCCTGTTTTTCTTCACATGAGTATTGCAAGCAATCCCCCGATTAAGTTTGGCACTGACGGTTGGCGTGGCATTATCGCCGATGATTTTACCTTCGCTAATGTTTGTAAAGTGACCCGGGCGATCGCCAGCTACCTAGAGACGGCCTATGGGAAGGATCGTCCGGTGCTGGTGGCCTATGACACCCGTTTTTTTGCAGACGAATTTGCCCAGACTGCGGCGGAAGTGCTCGCGGATCTCGGTTGGACGGTGCAGGTGGTAGAGCGGGATTGCCCGACCCCGGTGATTGCCTACAATGCGAAGTTTCTTAATTCTGCCGGCGCGTTGATGTTTACGGCCAGCCACAATCCGGCCCCCTACTGCGGGATCAAATATATTCCCGATTACGCCGGGCCAGCGACCCCAGAAATCACCGACACGATTGTGGCGAATATTGCCAGTGCTTCGGCGGAGATGCCCACGGGCAAAAATGGCGACAAGATTTCTCGGTTCGACCCGAAACCTGCCTATTTAAAATTTATCTACACCCTCCTGGATGTGGACAAGATTCGTTCAGCGGGCCTGAAGGTGAAATATGATGCGCTGTATTCCACGTCGCGCGGTTACTTAGATGAAGTGCTCGCCCACTGCGGCTGTGAAACGGAATCTTTTAATACCAGCCGTGATGTTTTGTTTGGCGGTGGGATGCCAGAACCGAAAGGCTCTCAGTTGGTGGGCCTCGTGGATGCGGTAAAAGCGGATCAAGCGGATCTAGGCTTGGCGACCGATGGTGACAGCGATCGCTTTGGGGTTGTGGATGAATTGGGGAATGTTTTAACGCCCAACACAATTCTGCTCTTGCTCGCGCGGCACCTGCTGAAAAACAAAGGTCAAAAAGGGGCGATCGTCCGCACGGTGGCCACAACCCATTTGCTCGACAATTTGGCCGCAAAATATGGCTTAGAAATTTTTGAAACGGCAGTCGGCTTCAAGTACATCGGCGAAAAAATGCGCGAAACCGCTGTCCTCATTGGCGGTGAAGAATCCGGTGGTTTGAGTGTGCTCGGTCATATCCCGGAAAAAGATGGCATTTTGGCGGATATGCTCGTGGCCGAGGCGATCGCCTACGAAGGTAAGCCCCTGTCTCAGTTAGTCAAAGAAGCCCTCGAAGATGCCGCTGGGCCGCTCTTCAACAAACGCTTGGATCTTCACCTCGAAGAACCCCACAAAAAGGCTGTCTTGGACTTCTATAAGGCGACGCCCCCGGAAACCGTGGCTGGTTTAGCGGTCAAGGAAGTGGGCTTAAAAGATGGTGTGAAACTGTACCTCGAAAATGGCAGTTGGGTGCTCCTGCGTCCTTCTGGTACAGAGCCGTTGATGCGGGTTTACATGGAAACGGATTCTGCGGCCCTTGAAGCGAAAATTGCCTCAGAAATGGAAGCGGCGATCGCCAAACTTGATCCCGCGAAATAAACACCTTTGAAATTTTGTGAGAGAGGGCGTTACTAATCGGTAATGCCCCTTTTTTAATGCTTTTTTGAAAGAGAAAAAATTAGGCGATCGCCTTGAGATTTTCCTCGATGTGCGCCTGGGGATCATGGTCACGAATTTGGCGAATAAAGAAATCCTCTAGGGAAACCCGCGCCAATTTTAAATCCAGTAATTGCGCCTTCATCAAGCTTAGGGAAGCGATAAACTTTTGGGGATCTCCCTCCAAATGGCCGATCCAATGGTGATCCTTGCGGGCTAAATCCGGCACCCAAGACCGTAACGCTGCCTCGGTACCCCCTTCGATGACGACTTGATAGCGATCTGCTGCCCCCAAAAGCTCATCTAAAGTACCTTGGCAAATAATTTCTCCCTTCGACAAAATCGCCAGACGATCACAAATCAGTTCCACATCCGCCAAAATATGCGAATTAAAGAAAATCGTTTTCCCCTGGGCCTTTAGGGACAAAATAATTTCTCGCACTTGGTAGCGACCGAGGGGATCGAGGCCCGACATCGGCTCATCGAGGAAGACTAAATCAGGATCATTGATTAACGCCTGGGCCATCCCTACCCGCTGGAGCATCCCCTTGGAATATTTGCGGAGCTGCCGCTTTTTCGCCACTTCCTGGGCCAGTCCCACCGTATCCAGCAGTAATTTAATCCGCTTTTGTCGCTTGCCGCGCGGAATCTGAAATAAACCCGCCGTAAAATCTAGAAATTCCCAGGCCGTCAAAAAGTCATAGAAATAAGCATTTTCCGGGAGATAGCCAATGCGCTGTCGGGTCTGGCGATCGCCAAACGGTTTCCCCAACAACGTCGCATTGCCCCCAGTCGGTCGAATAATACCTAGGAGAATTTTCAAAAGAGTTGTTTTGCCTGCCCCATTTGGCCCCAGTAGCCCAAAGGTTTCGCCTGCCAAGACTTCGAGGGAACAACTTTTCAGGGATTCACTGGTTTTATTGAGCCAAAAGCCGGTACGGTAAGTCTTGCAAAGGTCCCAGGTCTTGACCACTGCCATACCATCGGAGGAAGGAGATGCGGACTGCATAGGGCAATTTCGTGACAAATTGAAACAATTTAGGGAATTTCAGGCTAAGCGTTTGAACCAAACGACAAGATCGATAAAATATAGTCTGGTTGATTATATTAAACTTTTAACCAAATTCTTTTTCTGTTGAGAGCATTGAGAGGAAAACTCCTTTGAAAAAATTACTTGCTATTGCTTTAACCGTACTTGCTACTGTTTTTGCCTTCGGGACTCCTGCATTTGCCGCTGATGCTGCTGCTGGTGCCCAGGTATTTGCCGCTAACTGTGCCGCTTGCCATGCTGGTGGTAACAACGCAGTCATGCCCACCAAAACCCTAAAGGCTGATGCCCTAAAAACTTACCTCGCTGGCTACAAAGATGGCAGCAAGTCCCTCGAAGAAGCGGTTGCCTACCAAGTAACCAACGGACAAGGGGCAATGCCTGCTTTCGGTGGTCGTCTAAGCGATGCTGACATTGCTAACGTTGCCGCTTACATCGCTGACCAAGCAGAAAACAACAAATGGTAAACGACTGATTGCCTCAAAATCAGTTGCAATCCATTCCCCATAGACCAGTTATTTTGCTTAAATAACTGGTTTTTTTATGGCGATTAACCCTCTCGACAGATAAACTTCAGAACAAAAAACCTCCCCAGATGGAGAGGTCAAGAAATAAATTAATCAAATCAAAGCATTCGTTTTTGAGGTTTACCGCAACAGTAGCCTAGACAAACCACTCGTCCATTGCCTGTTCTTTGGTGTTGGTATTTCGAGAAGGAGTCGCCCGGTCAAAGGTCATGTGAATCGAACGGGTTTGTTCCCCATCGGCAGCCACAGCCACAATCGGATAATCGATATTGCCGTCTTGGAAAGACATCTGGAAGCGGAATGTGCCGTCTGGATTCAGTTTGATCGGTTGGCCGCCAATGGTGACAGTGGCATCGGGTTCTGTCGCACCGTAAACAATCAACTCTGCATCAGCCACGAGCCAGAATTTCCGGGGACGCGCTGGTGGCATCGACGCAAAGCCAGCACCGGACATATTCAAGCCGGACATATTGAGGCCAGAAACGTTGGGGGCTGCCCATAGTCCTGCCCCAGATGGGAAGACATAGGAACTGATAGATTCTTGGGGCGGTACTGAACCAGCCACATGTTGCATCGAACCAAACAGAGACCCAGCAATACGTTGGGCTTCGAGGGATTGGAGATCACCAAAGATTTCGTCGTAGATGGGACTAGAGGTACTTTCGGCAGCGGCAGCAGCAGCTTCTGCTTGTTTCTTGGCTGGGGGCACCAGGTTGTAAACGGTTTTTCCTTTCAGTTCTTCATCCCACTGGACGGTCACAAAGATGTCTTCTACCCAGTCGCTGGGATAGACGGGGGGAATGCGAATTGCGGTGGAGCGGGCCAAGCTTAACCAACGGCCATCGGCGCAACGGTAACCGATTTCGACAACGTAATCGCGATCGCTAACGGGGACGGGGAAATACCATTCCCGCGCCATTTCATCACACAAATATTCTTGGACGTTGTGGGGGGTCTGGTAGTCGAGGTTGATGTCCGTTACGTCATAGAGGCGGAGGGCGATCTGCTGGCCCCCTTGGTTCCGCAGGTATTGCTTGTGGTCGTTGGGGATATCCCAGTAGGCGTAGGCCCATTGGGGATCACGGGGTAAGAGAACGATGCGACTTTGACCATAGCCGCCGGGGAGGTCACCGAGGTCTTCATCGACACTGGCGAGATCGAGCTCGATAGGATCATCTTGACCAACTTCAAATTTTGCTGCTTCCACTTGAGTTTCCTCCTCTTGGCTATTGACTGGGGTGATGGATTCAGTTTTGTCGGGGGTGACTGAGGCTTTGGGATTGTCGTAGCTTGAGCGTTTTTTCACCTCAGCGAGGAGCTGATCTTTGCGCATCCGACTATAGCGGCTGATGCCAAGTTTGCTGGCGAGCTTCCGTAGTTGCCTCAGGGTCATATCTTCTAGGTTGTCTTCGAATCCATTGCCTACTGTGGTGGTCATGGGATGGGCTCCTCCGTTGCACGAATTTTGGACTGATACAGGGTAGGCGCTTGCATCGGTTTTTTTGGCGATCGCCTGTTGTTTCATGTTTTAGCAGAGAATCCTGGGTTTCGTGATCCCAAAAGTCAAGATATGTTGACTTTTAACGAATTCAATGGCTTTCAGTGATTTTTTATGTCAGGAAACTATGACTTTTGTATCTGGAGTAAGTATTTGTGCTTGGTTAAAAAGACGAATTTGAGCGATTCTGCCCCGGGCCATAGGCAAGGGATTTGGAAATCCGCTAAGATGACATCGCCCATTTGTAACATCCCGACATTATGATTCGCCTCGAAACGGTTTCTCCCCACCAGCAACTTGTGATTACGCCGCCTGCATCGGGCCTCAGTTTGCAGGGAAAGGTGCGGATTCCGGGGGACAAGTCCATTTCCCACCGGGCGCTGATGTTGGGGGCGATCGCCGAAGGCGAAACGATCATCGAAGGCTTGCTATTGGGCGAAGATCCCCGCAGTACGGCGGCCTGTTTCGCGGCGATGGGGGCCAATATTTCAGAATTAAATGAAACGGAAGTCCGGGTGCAGGGGGTCGGTCTCGGTAATTTGCAAGAACCAGATAATGTCCTCGATGCGGGTAACTCCGGCACCACGATGCGCTTGATGATGGGTCTGCTGGCTTCGTCGCCGGATCGCTTTTTTGCCGTGACGGGGGATGGTTCCTTACGATCGCGGCCCATGTCCCGGGTTGTCAATCCCCTGAAGGAAATGGGGGCACAAATTTGGGGTAAAAAAGGTAATACCCTCGCTCCCCTAGCGATCCAAGGGCAACAACTCAAGGGCATTCATTACCACTCGCCCATTGCATCAGCCCAGGTAAAATCCTGTGTATTGTTGGCGGGCCTCTTGGCAGAGGGGCAAACCACCGTTACTGAACCGGCCCTTTCGCGGGATCACAGTGAACGGATGCTCCGGGCCTTTGGGGCGAATCTCACCATTGATCCCGAAACCCACAGCGTGACCCTTGACCCCCACCCGACGTTGCGGGGCCAAAAAGTGGTGGTGCCGGGGGATATTAGTTCGGCGGCCTTTTGGATGGTGGCGGCGGCGATTGTGCCCGATTCTGATTTGACCATTGAGAATGTGGGCATTAATCCGACCCGCACCGGGATTATTGAAGCGATGCAGATGATGGGGGCGGACATGACTCTTGATAATGCGCGGGAAGTGGCCGGGGAACCGGTGGCGGATCTGCGGGTGCAATATTCTCCTCTCAAGGGCTGCACCATCGGCGGCGAGATTATTCCCCGGCTGATTGATGAAATTCCGATCCTGGCGGTGGCGGCCTGTTTCGCAGCAGGAACAACGATTATTAAAGATGCTGAGGAGTTACGGGTCAAAGAAAGCGATCGCCTCGCAGTGATGGCCGCAGAATTGACGAAAATGGGCGCGAACATTATCGAGCATCCCGACGGCCTAGAGATCATTGGCGGGGGCACTTTAAACGGAGCAGAAATGGATAGCTACACTGACCATCGCATTGCCATGAGTTTGGCGATCGCCGCTTTAAATGCCAAAGATGAAACCCGCATCCACCGGGCCGAAGCCGCTTCCATTTCCTATCCCACCTTTGTCGAAACCCTCACCAACATTTGTCAGTTTGAATAAACGCCCAGGCTAGATTTTGCTGCCGTTAAAGCGCATTTTCACCCCCGTTGCAGGAGACAAAACTAACCCCTTGCGTTTGGCGGCGACGGGCACTTGATCCAGTAGGGTTAAATCGGCTTGGGTGGCGATCGCCGCAAGACCTAAGCGCAACTCCACCATCGCTAAAGCTTCCCCGGCACAACGGCGCACACCGCCCCCAAAGGGCATAAATTCGTAGGGCGTAAACTGCCGTTCGAGAAACCGTTCAGGGCGAAATTCTCTGGGGTTGGGGTAGAGATCCGGGCGTTGGTGGAGCAGATAAATTGACCCCATCAGCACCGTGCCCCCCTCAATGGAATAATCGAGCAACTGGGTGGTGGCAACAGCTTGACGAGCAAAAGTGAACATCGCCACGGGATTAATCCGTAAGGTTTCATTGCAAACGGCTGCGAGGTAAGGCAAACGGTAAATGTCCATCGGGTCAGGATTTTCGCCCAAGGCTGTGATTTCGGCGCGGACTTTTGCCATCACTTCCGGGTGGGCATGGAGCCAATAGGTGCCCCAGGCCATGGCGATCGCCGTCGTTTCGTGGCCCGCAAACAAGAGCAACATCAGTTCATCGCGTAACTGTTGATCGTCCATGGTGTTGCCCGCTTCGTCGGTGGCCGCCATCAGCAAAGACAAAATATCAGTCCGCTCCGGGTCGGGGTGGGTACGGCGTTCCTGCAATTCGGCGTAGATCAAGTCATCTAGGGCTTGGCGATCGCGGATAAAACTGCCCCAGGGACTCCAGGCTCCCAAATCCTTTTGCAACGACGTAAAAAAGAGAAAACTATTGGCGATGGGCGAGGTAAACCGATTCAAAATCTTGCGGGTCATCGCCATAATCGGCGCGTAGCGATCGCCCCCCTGCACCCCAAAGACCACCTCAATGATCGTGCGCAGGGTAATCTTTTGGGTGATGTCCTGCATCTGGAAGGCTTGGCCCGGCTTTAGCTGGGACAACTCCTCCTCAATAATCTGGGTAATGAGCGCCCCATAGTTGTGCATCCGCGCCCCGTGGAAGGCTGGCATGATCAACTTTCTTTCTTGTCGATGGCGATCACCGCTCAAACTCACCAAAGACTGTTGCCCCACCAGGGGTTCAATAATGCCGTTTAACTCCCCAGGGGCCGCAAAAGCCTGGTTACTATTACTGAGCAACTGCCGTATCGCCTCAGGATGATAGGCCAAAATCAGGGGCTGGTCATAGCCTGCCGCTGGCATATAGGCGAGATCGGGGGCTGAGCTTGCCAAGCGGGTCAAATACCCCACAGGATTCAACAACGATTGTAATTTTTGCTGAAACTTTCCCGTAGATAAACGCGGAATGGACTTGAATTCAGTGGCGATCGCCATAGGTTTGACTCGATAGGGTGAAGGGCCTTGTTTCCCTATTGTGACACTTTTGTCCAGAGAACTATACTCGCCAAAAACGTCCCTAAGCCAGAAAAAATCAGAGTTTGACGGGAAGCCCAAGGGAATTTTTATAAATTTTTCTTATATAGAACCGAAACTATGACGATATTTTCTTGTATTGACTCTAGTCTATGGTATTGCTAAACTCAGGCATAACAGCACAAGTTCAGGAGTAAACCCTTGATCCCTGCAACTCTCCACCAACTGAAGGTGTTTGAAACTACGGCTCGCCACGGCAGTTTTACCAAGGCAGCGGAGGAATTATCAATCACCCAACCGACGGTTTCTGGACAAGTGAAACAACTGACCCAGACCATCGGCATGCCACTGTTTGAACATATTGGCAGAAAGCTATATCTCACAGAAGCAGGTGAGGAACTCCTCGCAACCTGCCAAGAAATCTTTGAACGGTTGGATAACTTTGAGATGAAGTTGGCCGCCCTGCAGGGAGCGAAACGGGGTCAACTCCGCCTTGGGGTAATCACCACAACCAAATATTTTGTGCCGCGTATCCTGGGGGAATTTTGCCAAGATTACCCAGATATTGACGTGTCTTTGCAGGTGATCAATCACCAACAGCTCCATGATCGGATGGCGAATAATCTAGATGATCTCTACATCCTGAGTAATTTGCCCGATGATCTTGATGTCCATGCGCAAGCATTTTTGGACAATCCCTTGGTGGTGGTCGCCCGCGCCGATCATCCCCTGGCTTGCCAGAAAAATCTCCCTTTGTCTGTGTTGGACGGGGCAGATTTTGTGACGCGGGAAATGGGGTCGGGGACGCGACTCGCGGTCGAAAAACTCCTGGCAGAACATGATGTGTCGGTGCAGGTGCGCCTGGAACTGGGGTCAAATGAGGCGATTAAACAGGCGATCGCCGGTGGCCTAGGGATTTCTGTCTTGTCCCGCCATACTTTGATCACAGAGCCTCCCCACGGCGAATTAACGGTGTTGGATGTGGAGCATTTTCCGATCCAGCGCCATTGGTATGTTGCCTACCTCGCCGGGAAACAACTGTCGGTGATTGCCCAAGCCTTTTTGGAGTTTATGGTCCGGTCTAGCCAGAAAACTCTCGAAAATTCAGGGCGGCGATCGCTTGCTCTGCAACCCTAAAAGCTCAAAATTGTTGGGCCATTTCCCGTGCCTTTGGTAGGTCGAAGTTGGTAATTGCCCAACCAGCAAAAAAGATGGGTCATCAGCCCGCTTTTCCCTAAGCAAATTATTTCAGCGTCATCGTCATATGAATACTTTTTTCAGTCAGAGTGTCTGGCTTGTTCCCTGCTATCCTTTGCTGGGAATGGGTCTATCGGCGCTATGGATGCCGAGCATCACCCGAAAAACAGGGCCACGGCCTGCGGGCTACGTCAATATGTTGCTGACTTTTATGGCCCTAGTCCATAGTTGTCTTGCCTTTATCGAGCGATGGGAACAGCCCGCCCTAAAACCATCGTTAACTTGGCTCCAGGCGGCGGACTTGACCCTCAACATTGACCTCGATATTTCCAGCATTACTATCGGGGCGCTGATTCTGATCGCCGGGATTAATTTACTCGCCCAACTCTATGCCGTGGCCTACTTAGAAATGGATTGGGGCTGGGCGAGATTTTTCGCGACCATGAGCTTATTTGAAGCGGGGATGTGTGCCTTGGTGCTCTGTAATTCCCTTTTCTTTAGCTATGTGGTACTCGAAATTTTGACCCTCGGTACTTATCTGTTAATTGGCTATTGGTTTAACCAGTCCCTGGTGGTCACGGGGGCGCGGGATGCGTTTTTAACAAAACGGGTCGGCGATCTGTTCTTGCTGATGGGGGTTGTTGCCCTATTGCCCCTTGCTGGTACTTGGAATTTTGATGGTCTGGCTGAATGGGCGGCAACGGCAGAACTCGATCCGACTTTGGCAACGCTGCTTTGCTTGGCCTTAATTGCGGGGCCGTTGGGGAAATGTGCCCAATTTCCGTTGCACCTCTGGCTTGATGAGGCGATGGAAAGTCCTGTCCCGGCAACGGTGGTGCGGAATAGTCTCGTGGTTGGTACTGGAGCCTGGGTGCTGATTAAGTTGCAGCCAATTTTTGCCCTCTCGGATTTTGCTTCTACTTTTATGATCGCGATTGGGGCAACGACGGCCTTGGGGGCGGCCATGGTGGCGATCGCCCAGATTGATATCAAACGTTCTTTGTCCTATTCCGTCAGTGCCTACATGGGCATGGTCTTTATGGCGGTGGGTTCCCAACAGGATCAAACGACATTGGTCTTGCTACTCACCTATGGCGTGGCGATGGCAATTCTCGTGATGGCGATCGGTGGCGTTGTTTTAGTCAATATCAGCCAAGATTTAACCCAATATGGCGGCCTCTGGTCGCGGCGGCCGATTACGGGGATTTGCTACCTTGTCGGTGCTGCTTCCCTCGTTGCCCTACCGCCGTTTGGTGGATTCTGGAGCCTGGCCCAACTGACAACAAATTTTTGGAAAACAAGTCCGATTCTGGCCGTGATTTTGATTACGGTCAATGCCTTGACTTCCTTTAGCATCATGCGAGAATTTGGCCTAATTTTTGGCGGTAAGCCGAAGCAGATGACCGTGCGATCGCCAGAAGGATTATGGGCCTTAGTCTTGCCGATGGTGATTCTTGCGGGTTTCGCCCTCCACAGTCCTTTTATTCTGGCGAAACTGAATTTTCTACCGGATTGGCACCAGTTGAATCTGCCCCTAGCTGCAGTTTTGATTATTTCGACCATGGTCGGTGGCGGTACCGCGATGTATCTCTATCTCAATGAAAAAATCAGTAAACCGATCCATATTTTTTCAGATCCGGTGCGGGAATTTTTCGCCAAGGATTTGTACACAGCGGAGTTGTATAAAAACACAGTTATTTTTGCCGTTGCCTTGATTTCCAAAATCATTGACTGGTTAGACCGCTATTTTGTCGATGGGGTGATCAACTTTCTCGGTTTAGCAACCCTTTTCGGTGGCCAAAGTTTGAAATATAACAACTCTGGGCAAAGCCAATCCTATGCCCTCTCAATTGTGGCCGGTATTCTCCTCTTTATTGCCGCTTTATCGTATCCCTTGCTGAAGCATTGGCAATTTTAAAGGGGGATGCATTAACGATTTTCGCTGAAATATTTATGACCTTCTCCGAAAGATTATGCTGAGTTTCTTACTGTTTTTACCGCTCGTCGGCATTGGGGCGATCGCCCTTTTCCCCAGGCCCCTGACCCGGATTGTGGCAACGGTGTTTACGGTTGTTACCCTGGCGATCAGTAGTGGCTTATTGATTAACCTCAACCTCCAAGATGCTGGTATGCAATATACCGAATTCCATAATTGGTTAAGCATCCTGGGCCTCAACTACAACCTCGGTGTGGATGGTTTATCTTTGCCGCTGATTGTCCTAAATAGTTTGCTGACATTGGTCGCGATCTATAGCATTGGTGAAAGCAACCACCGTCCGAAGCTTTATTACTCCCTCATTTTGTTGATTAATAGTGGGATTACAGGGGCCTTGATTGCCAATAATCTGTTGCTCTTTTTCCTCTTTTATGAAATTGAGTTGATTCCTTTTTATTTACTGATTGCCATTTGGGGCGGCGAGAAAAAAGGATATGCCTCGACTAAATTTTTGATTTACACTGCCATTTCTGGACTCTGTGTATTGGCGGCATTTTTAGGGATGGTGTGGCTTAGTCAATCGAGCAATTTTGACTTTGAGAATTTAACCCTAGAAAACCTAGAGTTCAACACTAAGGTAATCCTGCTCACGATTTTGTTGATTGGCTTTGGAATTAAAATTCCCCTCGTGCCTTTACATACTTGGTTGCCCGATGCCTATGTGGAAGCAAATCCAGCGGTAACAGTTCTGTTGGGTGGTGTTTTCGCGAAATTGGGCACCTATGGTTTGGTGCGCTTCGGTTTGCAACTGTTCCCGGATGTATGGTCTACGGTTTCCCCGGCCCTCGCGGTCATTGGTACCGTGAGCGTGATGTATGGTTCCCTGGCGGCGATCGCCCAACGGGATCTCAAGCGGATGGTCGCCTACAGTTCCATCGGTCACATGGGTTATATCCTAGTTTCGACCGCAGCAGGCACGGAGTTAAGCTTGCTCGGTGCCGTGGCGCAGATGATTAGCCACAGTTTAATTCTGGCGCTGTTGTTCCACCTCGTCGGCATTATCGAACGCAAAGTTGGCACGCGGGATTTGGATGTATTGAATGGTTTGATGAACCCGGTGCGGGGGTTGCCCCTCACCAGTAGCCTGCTAATTTTGGCAGGGATGGCCAGTGCCGGGATTCCTGGTTTGGTGGGTTTCGTCGCAGAATTTCTCGTGTTCCAAGGTAGCTTTAGCCGCTTCCCGATTCCGACGCTGTTTTGCATCATCGCTTCTGGTTTAACGGCGGTTTACTTCGTGATTTTGCTCAACCGTACCTGTTTCGGTCGCCTCGACAGTCACACCGCCTACTACCCCAAAGTTTTTGCCAGTGAAAAAATTCCGGCGATCGCCTTGACGGTCATTATCCTTTTCCTTGGTTTGCAACCCGCCTGGCTCACCCGCTGGATTGAACCGACGACTAGCCAATTTATTGCCGCCATTCCCACGGTTCAGACCATTGCCTTGACTCCCGCTGAATTGTCGAAAGCACCCTAGTACATCAGACGTTCTCGCTTGACCGATTCGCCCAGCATTTTCTTAAGGAACAAAGCACTATGATCACCACCAAAATTCCCCCCTCAACCCATCCCCATGCCGATGTGATCCATCGCCTCGAAGCCGGGGGCTCAATGTTGCCCGATACCCCCGAAAATCTGATGCAGATTATCGGCATCTATAAAGCCTATGCCGTGCCGATGGATTTCTACTGGCGAGATCTGCTGTACATTGCGGAACAAGTTTTTCTTGAACCCTTCCGCTTCTTTAAATACTTCATTTCTGACGAATATTTAGAGCGGCAAAATCATTACGCCGGCGACCAAGCTGATCTCCGCATTTGGCGCGGCACAGGCTCCGCTCACCCGGAACTTTTAGAGTTTATGAAAAAAGGGGAAACCTTTAAATCCTCTAAACTCTTTCATCACCTGTTCCACGACCGGATCAACATGGAATTCGCCGAAGCCTGTATGCGGGCGATGCTGTGGCATGGGCGAGACATGGGTCTGGGTAAATTTGATGCCTACCTCGATTCTGACGAATACAAAGCCAACGCCGACCGCGCGATCAAGGCCTACTTCAAGAAAAACCCGGTCATGTTGGGCTTGTATAAACTTTTCCCCGATATGTTCCTGGAGCAGGTGCGCGAACTCTCCTACTACGCCAACTTAGGACTGTTTTGGGAAGTGATGGCCCCCGTTTTCTTTGAAATGTCCGATATCTATGACGAAGGTGGGTTTAAGGGTGTCCCCGATGCGATGGATTTTTTGGTGAATGGCATTTTTGCGATCGCCGGTCGCCCCATTTACCACCACGTTTATATTGATGGCGAATGTTTTGAAATTATCCCCAAATCGAAGGGCTTTACCTGGCTCTATGAGGCTGCCTTACCCTACGTCGAAGCCGTGTTTTACCGCACCGCACCTTTCCGGGGGACAAAATCCTACAACGCCCAGGCCCACGAAGTGCCCGACGCGCAAAAGGACTTTCATTACGGCATTTTGTACGCCGATGTTTTCCCCGTCGGCACTGCCGGCATTCCGCCGACATTGTTGATGGATGATATGTATCACTTCCTCCCCCAATATCTCAAGGATTACTACAAGGAACATTGCCGGGGCGAAGATGATGAGCTGATTCAATTGGGCATCACCTTTCAGCGGTCGATGTACAACGTCACCTCTGCGGTGATCCAAGCCCTACGGACAGCCTTGCTTTATCCATTAGATGATCCCAATCCGAAACATTTACAGAAAAATCGTGAATTTTTTGAAGCTCAAATGGATCGTTTTCTCCGGCCAGAAGCCCGCTTACGGGACATTCAAAACGCAGAATATCGTTAATCTATTTTGAATTTTTTTATTTATTCAATCGGAGCTTAAACAATGCCAAGTATTGTGGATATTGCGGTGAATACCGATGGTTTTTCGACCCTGGTGGCCGCCGTGCAAGCCGCAGGTTTAGTGGAAACTTTAGCCGGAGAAGGGGATTTTACCGTCTTTGCGCCCAACGATGACGCTTTCGCCAAATTGCCCCCCGGCACGATTCAAACCCTTGTGCAAAATCCGCCCCAGTTAGCGCGCATTCTCACTTATCACGTCGCGGCGGGACGGTTAACTAAGGATGATTTAATCAAATTGGGCGAAGTAAAATCCATCGAAGGTTCCCCCATTCCCATTAATGGTGAAGATGATTTTGAGGTCAAAAATGCAACGGTTTTAGCGGCGGATATCGAAGCTGACAATGGCATTATTCATGTGATTGACAATGTTATTTTGATGGGCTAATTTTTCTAGAATCAAAAAACAAAAAGGCTTCTATCTATAACGGATTAAGAAGCCTCTTTTTTTGGACTATTTAAGCTAATTTTAGGGAGTAGTGATCGCGGCGAGTTTTTCTTCGTATTCTTGTAGATCTAACGCCCCGGAGAAGGTTTCAAATTTCCCAGTTTCCGTCGATGCCAAAATAAAGAAAGGCGTACCGTTTAGACCTAACTGTTGAGCCAGTTCAAGATCCTGTTGAATCGCCGGTTGAGCATTTTGGCGATCGCCTTCAAACTTTTCTAGATCCAGACCTAGATTTGTCGCAATTTCTTGGTAGAGTTCTTCCCCAAGACGGTCTTGATTTTCAAAAAGCTGATCATGGTATTCCCAGAATTTCCCCTGTTGTTGGGCGGCCCAAGATGCCTCTGCTGCCGGGATTGCTTGGGGGTGAATTTGAGCCAAAGGCAAGTGCTTATAGACAAGAGTAACAGTGTCACTGTTTTGAGCCATAAACGTTTGCAAAGTGCTATGGGCGCGGGCACAGAACGGACATTCAAAGTCAGAAAATTCGATCAAGACCACGTTCAGATCCTCAGCACCCAGGGTGGGGCTATCGCCAATGACCGTCTGTGGTTCCGTCAAGACCTGCTGTTGAAAATCCTCAGCCGCCTTTTGTTGTTCTTCCTGTTGGGCCTGTTGTTGGGAGAGTTGGTAGTTTTGTACCGCATCAATCAACACTTGGGGATTGTCCCGAATCACCTGGAGGATTTGCGCTTCCAGTTCCGGATCGACATTGACATCCGCTTGGGCTGTCTCTTGATCGCCATTACAGCCCCAGAGACCAAACCCAAGACAAAGGGCAGAAAAAAGGACAAGCATTTTTCGGGAAAAACCTTGCCCCATAGATAACGAAAGAATCATTAGATCTTCAATAAAAATTGCGCTTCTAGTCTATCTAAAAGAGAACCTGTTTTAGGGCAGCCAACAGAAGCGTCACATTTTCCTTGCGGGCGTTATAACCCATCAGGCCAACACGCCAAACTTTACCCGCCAGATCCCCTAAGCCCCCAGCAATTTCGATGTTGTACTCTTTCATCAACTGAGCAGCCACGGCAGCACCATCAACCCCATCGGGAATGCGCACTGTGGTGAGGGTCGGCAGACGGATTTCACGATCTACGTGGCACTGTAACCCCATCTCTTCGAGGCCCGTCCAGAGGAGATCTGCTGCCTCCTGGTGCCGTTGCCAACGGGCTTCTAATCCTTCCTCGGCGACGAGCATCAAGGCTTCCCGCAGCGCATAGTTCATATTAACCGGGGCGGTGTGGTGATAGACCCGTTTCCCAGTGCCCCAATATTTGCTGACCATGGACATATCCAAATACCAGTTTTTCACCGGCGTCTTGCGATTATTCAGGACATCCAGGGCGCGGGGGCTGAGGGTCAGAGGGCCAAGGCCAGGGGGACAAGCGAGGGCTTTTTGGGTGCCGCTATAGGCGAGGTCAACGCCCCATTCATCAAGGAAAAGAGGCACACCGCTTAAGCTGGTCACAGTATCGATTAGGAGCATCGTGCCGTGTTTTTCACAAATTTCCTTGACACCTTCGAGGGGTTGTCTGGCTCCCGTAGAAGTTTCGGCGTGGACGAGAGCCAGGATTTTCGGCTCGTGTTGGGCAACGGCGGCGGTAATTTCTTCGAGGGTGAAAGCCTTACCCCAAGCAGTGGAAAAAGTATGCACCTCGGCATCGTAACGGCTGGCCATATCCACGAGGCGGTGACCGAAGTAACCATTGATGCCGATCAGGACTTTATCGCCGGGTTCGACCATGTTGGCGAGGGTGGCTTCCATGGCAGCGCTACCAGTACCACTGACAGAAATCGTGAAGGGGTTTGCGGTCTGCCAGGTGTAGCGAAGGAGATCCTTGACGTCCTCCATAATTTCAAGATACTTCGGATCGAGGTGGCCGATGGGAGGCATAGCGAGGGCGGCTAAAACCCTGGGGTGGGCATTGGATGGGCCAGGGCCGAGGAGGAGCCGGGGCGGTAAATCCAGTTGTTTAACGGGCTTACGGTAAGTATTTTGGACGGTGGGGCGATCGCTCATGGATAGTTAAGCTCTAAGGACTGTATTTAGTCAGATTTTTATCGGGTTCAATTTTCCCATATTGTCGGGGCCATCCAGCGAGAGGAGCCTGATGTTTAAAGAATTTAAACTTTGAAAATATTTAATTGTTCCGATACCCTTTGGGGATTTTCTGGAGTGGCAGTGGGTACTTTCTTGGGGATACCTTTGCGTAGGCCGACGGCAATTTTACTGTGCTTTTCAATTTGGGTCATGACTTGTTTTGCTCGCTGAATCACACTCTTGGGTAAACCCGCTAAACGTCCGGCTTCAATCCCATAGGAACGGTCAGCGCCACCGGGGCGAACTTGGTGCAAGAAGATAATTTCTTCGGGCATTTCTTGAACTGTGACTTGATAATTGGCGACATTTTCAAGGAGCGACGCTAACTCATTTAACTCGTGATAATGGGTCGCAAAAATTGTTTTCGCTTTGATTTCTGTGGCGAGGTATTCTGATACCGACCAGGCGATGGAAAGGCCATCAAAAGTTGCGGTTCCCCGGCCAATTTCGTCGATTAAAACCAAAGATTTTTCCGTGGCATGGTTGAGGATATTGGCGGTTTCATTCATCTCCACCATAAACGTGGATTGGCCCGTGGCAAGGTCATCGACAGCGCCGACCCTAGTAAAAATGCGATCGCAAATGGGAATTACAGCACTTTGGGCGGGGACAAAACTGCCCACCTGGGCCATCAGTTGAATCAGACCCGTTTGCCGGAGATAACAGCTTTTACCGCTGGCGTTGGGGCCAGTGAGGATAATCAAATCAGGATAGGAATTCTGAGTGCGACCGAGGTAAGTGGAGTTGGGCACAAAGAGGCCCATACCCAGGGACTTTTCGACGACGGGGTGACGACCAGCTTCAATTTCGAGGGTTTTTTCAGTGGTAATCTCCGGACGGCAATACCCTTGGTACACGGCGGTTTCCGCGAAGCTCGTCAATACATCCAGGGCGGCGATCGCCTTAGCGGTGGTGCGAATTTGGTCGGTGTGTTCGGCCACCTTAGCGCGGAGGATGGCAAAAATTTCGTATTCCAAGCTGCAGATGTCATCCTTGGCGGTGAGGATGCGGCTTTCTCTTTCTTTTAGTTCCGGCGTGATGTAGCGTTCTTCGTTAGCGAGGGTCTGTTTACGCAGATATTCGTCGGGGGCCTTGTCCGCCTGGGAGCGGGGCAGACTAATATAATAGCCGAAGGTCTTGTTATAGCCGACTTTGAGCTTGCTGACCCCCGTCCGTTCCCGTTCGGTAACTTCTAAATTCGCCAGCCATTCCCGGTCTTCCACTTGGGAGCGACGCAGAAAATCGAGGTTTTCATCGACCCCATCCCGGATTAAACCCCCTTCTTTGATGTGAATCGGCGGCGAATCCACCAGGTATTGCAAAACGTGCTGTCCCAGGGCTTCTAATTCCGGCGGAAAATCTTTCACTGCCTGGAGATAAGGCGATCGCCCCTCAGCGGCCAGTTCTGCGAGGTAGGTTAATTTCGTTAAAGATTCCGCTAAAGCGTATAAATCGCGGGCATTCGCACTACCAGAGCCAATTCTCCCAGCAATCCGCTCTAAATCGTAAATTTGCTTCAGTAATTGCCGGATATCTTGGCGGAGATTTGTATTTTCTACCAGTTCCGTTACAGAATCCAAACGCTTGGCGATCGCCTTTGGATCTAATAAAGGTTGCAACAACCAACGGCGGAGGGCGCGGCCCCCCATATTCGTACAGGTCACATCCAGCGCCCAGAGTAGGGAGCCGTAAAAACTGCCGTCCCGCACCGTCTGGGTAATTTCCAGGTTACGCCTCGTCTGGTGATCCAGTTGCAAAAAGGCATCAATGCTGTAGGTTTTGAGGCTTTCAAAGGGCACTTTGTAGGCCTGCTGGGTTTCCTCCACATAGGCCAAGAGTCCCCCCGCCGCCCGCACCGCCAGGGGTAAATGTTCGCAGCCGACCCCCTCTAGGGAACGCCACTGGAAAGTCATCAAAAGCTTGGGTTTCGCCTCGTTGAGATCAAATTCCCTGGGCGATCGCAACGCATAACAAAAGTCCGACGGCAAACAATCAGGTAGATGGTTTTGTAATAATGTTTGGCGATCGCTGGGACGCATTAAACGATTTAAATCCGGGGCATCGCTGGGATAGAGCACCTCCGAAGGTTGCAAACGCAGGAGTTCTAAGTTCAATGCTGCCAAATCCTGGGCCTGGGTGGTACAAAATTCCCCCGTGGAGATGTCGGCATAGGCCAACCCCCAATGGTTGCCGGCGATCACCACCGCCGCAAGATAGTTATTTTGCCGCGCCCGCAACATCCCATCATCGGTGAGGGTGCCTGGGGTCAAGACCTTTTGCACTTCCCGCCGCACCATTCGTTTTTCGGCGTGGGCGGTGGCGGCGTCTTCTACCTGGTCACAAATGACGACCCCATAGCCTTTTTCTAAAAGCTGAGTGCTGTAACGTTCGAGGGCATGGTGGGGCACCCCTGTCATCGGTACGCGGCCAATGCCTTTGCCGGATTCTTTGCTGGTGCAGACCAACTCCAATTCGCGAGAAACGGTGATCGCATCCATGAAAAAGCACTCGAAAAAGTCGCCGACCCGGTAGAGCAAGATATTGTTGGGATACTTATCCTTAAGGTCTGCGTAGTGCTGCATCATCGGTGTGAGGAGTTCCCGATCGAGCTGGCGATAATCTGCGTTGGGAATGTCTTCGGCGCTGGGGTTACGGTTGGCAGCAGGCATGAAACTTGGCTTCAGTCACGGACAAGTATTCTATCTTAGCGGCGATCGCCTTTTTCCTTAGGAGTCTCCTGGGAGATTGCCCCAAAAACCTGGGTAATAAAGTTTAAGCCAGATATCCGGCTAATTTTTCTTCGAGTTTAGCCACGGTCATGCGGGGCGGAAAACGGGGCAATTCTTTTTCCTGGCCATTTTCGAGCAGACACAAAACCGGAATTTCGTACTGGTAGCGTGTAAACCACTGGGGATTTATCGTAATGTCGCGCATTTCGAGTTGGAATTCTACCTGGGTCACCTGGGCCAACTTTTCGGCGAGGCCCTCACAGAGATGACAACCGGGTTTTGTGTAAAAAATAATTTGCTTCACAGTACGATCGGTAACAAAAACGTTTAAGAAAAGTAAAGATCCGATGAGAAATGTAGAGAATTTAGGGGGTGATTACATTATTATTCCTGGCTATCCTTGATAATTTTTTTAGTATTTCAGCTTATTGACAAACTGAATTGATCTTACATCTAAGGAAATTGTGGCCTTGTTTCCGTGGGAAATCAGGTGGCAAAGCTAAAGCGAGAAGTATGGAATGTCAGCAAATGAACCCTTTATTAGAAACCATTGATCATGTATTTTCTTCAGGTACTTTAACCAAGCAGGATGCAAGGGTGATCAATCAATGGCTCTGGAAAACTCCTATGAGTGATGCTCTGTATCAAGCGTTAGACCAGTTGTTGCAAGGCATCGAAGCGGGTTATATCGCCGTACTTGGTACCTAAGAAACTAAAACAGTACGATTACATCAATTACAAAGCCGTCGTGTCGAGGCGATCGCCACCCAAGCAAACGGGCAAAAAGAGAGAGCCCGGGTCAAGCAGCGATCTAAACGTCGTTTTTTAGAAGTTAGGCCGGGTAAATTCGCGACTGACAAAGCCGATTTCTAGCAGTTGTTGGTAGGCCTTTTCGCCGAGGTCGCTGGTAGGACTTTGGGAGCGAATCACCTGGATCAGGAGGGGCACTGCCAATTCGGGTTTTTCTTGGACACGGTGGACGAGGGCCAAACGGTAGGTGGCGGTGTCGCGCATTTCCCCAGCGGCGATCGCCGAACGTCGCTCTGTATCATAAACAGAATTGTCTAAACCCTGGAAACTATTGGCTAGATCTAGGTGAAAATTAGAAAGCTGATTATAAACTTGACGCGCTTCCTGGAGTTTAGAGACGGCAACCTCGTAATCTTTGGCGGAAATGGCGGCGATCGCCTCATCCATCACCTGGGAAGCCCCGGACATACTGAGGATGCTGCTCTGGAGGGGGCGGAGTTCGCTGCTACTCCCTTGGACAGCCTCAGGCTGCGCCGAAACGGATGGCATCATGGCCAAGGAACACCCCATTGCCAAACTAGCGAGTGGAATCAAACGGTCGATAAAATTCATAATGTTCGTCAAGTCTTGTTTTGACACAATAACAGTACTGATTATGTTGTACATCTTGATCCCACGGTGGGAACAGACAAGGAGAGCTTAGGCCTATGGCACGCCCAGGGGGGACACCACAGCAACAAGGTCTTATTTTACAACGGGGACATACGGAACTTTTACTTCATCAGTTAGAGGATCGCCTCCTGGTGGCATTTCGCAGTTCTGATGTGGATCTTCTCGATATTGTTCCAGGATTAATGTATCGTCCCTTACCATCGGGGCAGCCAGATATTTTATTCGAAGAAATTCTTGTACCGCCAGAGGATTTCGCCACCTCCTTGAGGGCCGCGCGCCAACATCCCGATATTCTCTTTGCTTACCCGGTTTATCAGCTAGCAGACTCGGCTGAGGGGTTTGTCTATCTGACCCAGCAAATCACCCTCCAATTCGCCCCGGAGGTTTCCCCAGCAGCCCAAAAAGCGATTGGCGATCGCCACCACCTTAAAAAAATTCGTCCGCTTCTGGGGGCCGATCAAACGTTTATTTATGAACTAACGGCGCAAACTGACCCCGATCCCCTCCGGTTAACCCAAATCCTCCAGCAAGATCCGGCGATCGCCCTCGCCGAACCCAATGTTTTACTGCCCCTTGCGGTGCGGCAAATGTCCTTGGCGACAAATCCCCAAGGCCGCCACTGGTACCTAGACGCCATTCAAATCCCCCAAGCTTGGCAAATGACCAAAGGCGATCGCCAGACGACCATTGCCGTGTTGGCCCCTGACCTCGATCTAGAAAATTCTGCCGAGCCAACCGCTGCAACAAGCGAAACTCCCTATAGTGCCATTCCCGAAATTCGACCCACGACCAGGGGAAATAGCATCGCCCAGTTGACGATCGATGTGGCCCCAGAATGCACCCTATTGCTCCTGCAACTGCCCCAGTACTTAGATGATGCACTCCTCGAAAAAGTCATCGAAGCGGCGATCGCCCAGGGGGCCGCAGTGATTCTTTTGGCTTGGCAACTGGCGACGATCAACGGGCCTCTCTCCCTGCGGCAAAGTTTAGCTCTCCACCGGGCAGCTACCCAGGGAAACCGGGGTCAAGGTTGTCTGTTGGTAACAGGAGCCGGGGATGCCAATCGCCCCCTCGCCGGAATAATTTACGAACGTCACTGGCCGAATCAACTTTTTCAGGGGCCGACCGCTTGGCTCGACGGGAAAGGTAATCATCCAGCGGTTATGACCGTTAGTGGTTGTACTGAGGCGAATAAAAAAGCTAGCCATAGCAACTGGGGAGAGGCGGTCAGCCTTTGTGGGCCAACAAATCCAGGCACACCAACCCTCTGGCTACCAGAACAGGGCATGGTCGCAGTACCACCGGAAATTAGTGATGACTTGGGGGCCGAGATAGATCCGGTTGAAGCTTTAAATCAGCAGGGTAGCACCTTAGAAGCCGCTGCTTTGGTGGCGGGAGTCGCGGCATTGGTCTGGTCAGTGAATCCAAAGCTGACGGGGTGGGCCGTGCGGGAGATTTTACAAACCACAGCCGAAAAAATTGTCGATTTAACTGGCGATCGCCAATTGCAGTTAACCTTGGGTACCTACGACGCTCAGGGTCATTCCCAATGGTTTGGTTATGGCCGCGTGAATGCCTTGGCAGCAGTTGTCTTAGCCCAGGGCAATCAGCCGGACTAACAGAACAACAGGCATTAACTATTTTGGCCGTCGATTAATGTAAAAGCCAACAATGGGACTTGAACCCACGACCTACGCATTACGAATGCGTTGCTCTACCGACTGAGCTATGTTGGCGCTTTTGCGAGAATTTATTGTACTACATTTTTCTGCGGCGCTTGGGGAAAATTTTTTCGGTTATTGGTGCATGAGTTGGGCCAGCTTTTGCTTGAGGCGTTTGGCTTCGGCGGGATTTTGGGTCTCATGGAGGGCGATCGCCTGCTTAAAGAATTTCTGGCTTTCGGCGATTTGGCCAATGCGGAACAGGAGCGCGGCTAAATTTTGGTGCGCCCAGGGATTGAGGGGGTTTAATTTCAAGGATTTTTCGTAGGCGTCAATGGCTTCGCCCACCTGACCCAGGGCTTTGTAAGCCAGACCGAGATTGTAGTAGCCAGGGGCAAAGGTCGGATCGATTTTTAAGGTGATCTGATGTTGGGCGATCGCCGCGTCGGGTTTGCCGAGGGTCTGTAAAAGCGCGCCGAGGTTGTGGTAAGCCCCAATTTTTAGCTTGTCTTGGAGGGGTTGTTCCCCAGCGAGTTGATAATGCTTGATCGCTTTTTCGGGTTCGTGGTTTTGGCGGAAAGCATTACCCAGGTGGTAATGAAGCTCATAGCGGAGGTTGGCGCTTTCGTTCGCGCTGTATTTCAAACCCTGCTTGAGAATCTTGAGGGCCTGTTTGGGTAAACCTTCACCCAAGTAAATGCCCCCCAACTTACTGCACACATAGGGGTCATTGGGATGGCCTTCGTAATAGGTCTCCATCGCCAATTTGGCCCGGGTGCTCTTTTCTAATTTGGCGATCGCCGTCCGTTGATAGCCCGTATGGAAAATCGCCACCTGGGGTAACTCTGTGATCTGCCATTGGGGTTCTGTGGCCAACAAAGTTTGCACGCTGTCATCGATCATCGCGTGGTAGGGCCGCGAAAATTCTAGGGAGGGGTGACGACGAAATAACCGTGACACCAGGGAATAGGGAGATTGACTCGCGCCAATTTCATAGCGGAGCAAATTGACAACCAAAGTATCCGGCTTGGCGATCGCCGCTTCGATGGCCGGAATTACCTTCGAGTTTAAGGTCTCATCCGCATCCAAAACCAAGACCCATTCTTTCGTCACCAGCTTGAGGGCTTCGTTCCGGGCCGCCGCAAAATCTTGATTCCAGTCGAAATGGCCCACCGTCGCGCCAAATTCCTTGGCGATCGCCACCGTTTCATCCGTTGACCCCGTATCGAGAATCGCGATTTCCCCCACGAGATCCTGCACACTCTTGAGACAATCCCCCAGGGCATCCGCTTCATTCTTGACAATCATGCACAAACTTAAGCGATCTTTCATGGCGGCCACTGGTTTACATCCCAAACTCAATACAACATTCAGGCAAATTGTACCGGAAAGTGCTTCACTCTCTTTTCCAATCGCTAGACAAAAAAATAAGGGAGTTACCTCCCCTAGGCGAATCTTGAAATTATTCAGCAAAAGCTAGTTAGTCAATCAACTGCTCAGCGCTACGCCTGTAAAATCTTTAAGCTAAGAGATTCACCGTAATGGCCGCACCAATCAATAGAACTCCCACAGCTAAGGCAATTACCCCTAGCATCGTGTAATCCAGTCGTCTCTGCGCCGAGGACTTTTCCTCTTCATAAACCTCAGGTGTTACCGCGTAGTTATTGACTAAACCCTGCTCACTGACTGTATAACCAGCCGTTGTATCAACGCTTTTATCTGTTTCTTGTTTCGGGTCTGGGGTGAATTCGCCTTCCCGCGCTTTCCTTGCTGCGACTTCTGCCGGCACAAGCTCTTCACCACTACTAATATCTTCAGGTTTTAGGTTTTCAGGAACAGAAATATTTTGGGTATCCTTATCCATAAAATGAAATACCTCGCTTTCTTGCAATAAAGATTAAAATTGACGATTTTCCAAAGCTTTGAAGCTTATTTCAATTTTAATCGACACTTCTATTATAACAATTCAATAACAGGCCATCATCTATCGAACGTAAGAGATTAGTGCCAATCAATAATATTTATTATTCTGCTTTTTTTCCTTCAAAGGAGGTTCGGTTTGAATTTTTTAAGTGATTCTTAGGCTTGATTTAAATGACTCAAATAACTGGCTTTTACTAACCTTAATCCGGTAGTTACCGTCATGGAATCAAGCTACAAACAAACTTTCGTCGATCATTTGCCAAGTCGAGGTTGTGGAGGCAATCAAACTTTTGTACCGGAATTTTTTTGCCATTAATGCGTAATACAGCGCGATACTCCCAATAATATTTTGCACTGCGCTTCAGAGATACCAAACAAATTTGTTGCTCTCCGTAAACACGGCATAACTCACCGTAGGCTGGTGCTGCCCACCAACAAAGCCCGATTAGAATAACGAAACAAATAACGCGCCCCATGCTGCCCTAAACAAAAAAAAGCCGAATACCAACTATAGTATCCAGCCCTCGGAGATTGACAATGAAAATTGAAGAGGTTAGTGCAAAGACTTAGAGGAGACCGAAGAAGTGAAGTACCCCTTGACCTGTTGCTACCTCGAGAATGATCGCTGCAATGAAACCGATCATTGCCATGCGGCCGTTGAGGTTTTCAGCAGAAGCGGTGAAACCAAATTTCTTGTCGTCCATGATGGGTACCTATGTGAAGAAAATAAAATTGCTTGCTGGTATCAGCTTAACAAACTGTTACGTTGATCCGCCACAACTCTAGGGCCACGATTGTTTGATTTAAGTTTTGAAGTTTATAAGCAAAAATTATATTTCGACCTAGATAACCGTGAAGCAGGAGAGCCAAACAGACAAAAAAGTAGCCGTAGGCTTGAAGCTACGGCCTTTGCAGTCAAGGGACAATCATGTTTGGCGGTTAATAGCCAGATTCTTCTTCGTATTCGTATTCTTTCTTTTTCTCCGGAATGTTAACCGCCGGAGGTTGGTAGGGAGTTTCGTCAAGGGTGTCGTCGTCCCAAACGTCACCGGCGACGTCTTGGGGATAGCTAGGGGCTGGTTCTTCGTACTCGTAGGCTGTGTCGTCGCCCCAGTTGCTACTTTCGTCGTAGTCGTCATAGCTCATGGCGCGGGCCTGTTGCCGTTGGGGTGGTGGTGGGGCGATCGCCTCTTCTTCCCATTCATCTTCCCAGGTATTAATCGGTTGGCGCGTTTCCACAGGACGAGAAATCGGCTGCTGGAGGGGCACCCCAGTACCCAGTTGATTTTCCGGGCGGGCAGTGGGCGCGTAGTAGATATCTTCCTGTTCCCGTTCCCAGGGAGGACGACCAATGCCTAGGCGTTCGAGGAAACCCACACTAATTTGACTGAGGCGCTCTTCGGCCCCTTCAAAAACAATGAGCCGGTTGGGGCCGCTGCTCACGACTTCTTCAATGGGGAGTTCGTAGGTGCTGATCACCTGTTCTGGAATTTGGGGTAAGCCAATGGAAGCGATAATGATCGAAGAGACGGTGCCGCTTTCGAGGTCAAACTGAAAATCACGCACCCGGCCTAGGGGTTCACCCGCTTCCGTAATCACTTCACTGTTGATCAGAGGACTGTAAGCTTCGACATCCACATCAGCCAGCACATCCTCATCTTCAACGAGGATGACATCTCCGGTTTTGGTGATCGCCTCTAGATACATATATTTGGGCATTCCAGAGACCGAGAAAATACTATCCCGTAGCCCCAAGGAAACAACTTCGCGACGGTCAATGTCCACTAATACATCCTTGACAACCCCTAGGCGCGTCCCTCGGTTGCGGGTAATCACCTGGGTGTTAATGAATTCGTTGCGTAGGCGGATAGAATCAATGCTCATATTGTCTAAATTAATGGCGATGCGTTAGTGGAAACAGGAAAAATCAGCTTAAAGGTAACGGGGACATGTGAAGGTTCAGGGGAAACAGCACCGGAAAGTTCCGTACAATAGCAAAAGCAAAATGTTGAGAGAATTGATCTCGACTGTGCACCGTAGCCTAGTGGCAATTATTCAGCAGACTCTATCATTTCGGGGTATTCTTGACAACTTTTCCATTGCGTGGGTGGTTTTATTTTAGCGAATCGCGCCGGAAATTTGAGATGATCATTTTTTTCCAGCAAGGGATTTCGTTATAATTGACTGCCGATATTGTCAGCTGTTTCCGTATTTTTTGCGTATTTGCCACAACTCCCAAAGATCTATGGTGGAATTAACCGATTTAAAGCGTTCCCTCGAAACTGTCCAAGCGCACCTGGGGAAAACCCAGGACTATCTTTGACCTAAAAACCTTAGACGCGAAGATTTTTGACCTCGAACAACAGGCGGCCCAGCCAGAATTTTGGGAGGATCAACAAGGGGCCCAGGACATTCTCCAGGAGCTAACGGAGCTAAAGGGCACCGTGGCTCAGTATCAACAGTGGCAAGGTCAGTTTGAAGATGCGGCGGCGATCGCCGAATTATTGACCGAAGCAGAAGACCCGGCCCTCCTCACGGAAGCGATGGAAAACCTTGATGATCTCCAGAAGGAACTAAACCGCTGGGAACTGCAACAGATGCTCTCCGGGGAATATGACAACCTCGGTGCTGTGCTGACGATTAATGCCGGGGCTGGGGGCACCGATGCCCAGGACTGGGCGGAAATGCTGTTGCGGATGTACACCCGCTGGAGCGAAAAACAAGGCTATAAGGTGCGGCTGGCAGAAATTTCCGAAGGGGACGAAGCAGGCTTAAAATCGGCCACCCTCGAAGTGACCGGGCGTTATGCTTTCGGGTATCTCAAGCATGAAAAGGGCACCCATCGTTTGGTACGAATCTCCCCCTTTAATGCCAATGGCAAACGCCAAACCAGTTTTGCTGGGGTGGAAGTGATGCCCATTTTGGGAGATGACGCCGTTAAAGTCGATATTCCCGAAAAAGATTTAGAGATCACCACCTCCCGTGCAGGCGGCAAGGGGGGACAAAACGTCAATAAAGTTGAAACGGCGGTACGGATTGTCCATTTACCTACGGGGGTGGCTGTGCGCTGTACCCAAGAGCGATCGCAGTTACAAAACAAAGAAAAAGCCCTGGCGATCCTCAAGGCAAAATTATTAATCATTGCCCAGGAACAACGGGCCCAGGAAATCGCCGAAATTCGGGGAGACATGGTAGAGGCCGCCTGGGGAAATCAGATCCGGAACTATGTTTTTCACCCTTATCAAATGGTCAAGGATCTGCGCACTAACCACGAAACGACCGACGTGGATGGTGTCATGGATGGCGACCTCGATGCTTTTATTGAAGCTTCCCTGCGCCAGGACACCTGGGTGGGAGACTAGCACCGGGGAATGGGGAACGGTGAGCTAAAATGCAAGGTGGCAAAATTTCGTGGCTTCTTCAGTTTTGGATATTTTTCGCCTCAAACGCTTCGATCAAGTCGTCCTCGCTGCCCTTTTTAGCCTTACGTTAGCGGTGGCACTGCTGTGGGGATTTGGCGATCGCACCCTCACCCAAGTGCAGGCCTTTAGTTGGGAGGGGCAACAAATTGGGGTAACGGACGAGCAATTTCAACTGTCCTTTAACCAGGCCCTCGATCCAGCCATTGTCACGGAAAATTTCACCATCGAACCACCCCTGGCAGGCCGTTGGAGTTGGGTCGGCAAAACATTTTTCTATAGCCTTGATGAACGCCCCATCTACGGCCAGGATTATCAATTCAAACTAGCTGCTCCTACCCCAGAAGCGGCAGAGAAGCCCAATATCGTGCCTTTCTTGAGTCGGGTAAAAAGTCGAGACCGGGCCTTTGCTTACATTGGCACCGACGGCACTGACCGGGGCCGCTTAATTTTGTACAACCTGACTCGCCAGGAAAAAAGTGTCCTCACCCCAGCCGACCTCATCGTTCTTAATCTCGATGTGTATCCTGAAGGCGATCGCCTGTTATTTTCTGCCATTCCCCGCGGATCGGCCCAGGCTGAGATTGGCGACCAACAACTCTATACCGTGAGCACAGGCTTAAATTTCCAAGGCTCTACCGACAGCCCCCCACCTGCCGGGCGCATTCAATCGGTTCTCACAGCCACAGACTATCGCAATGGGGCCTTTCAACTTGCGGACAATGGAGAACGGATCATTATTCAGCGCACAAATCGAGAGAATCCCCGCGATCGCAGTTTGTGGGTCATTGAAGGTCAAGCCGAGCCCCGCGCCCTAGGGATTCCCGCCGATGACTTCCTCCTCGCCCCCAATGCCGAAGTTGTTGCCATTTCCCAACAAAATCAACTTTCCCTCGTGCCCCTGAACCGCAACGGTGGTGCCATCCAAGCCAAGGAAGAATTTACGAAGCTCCTCGCTTTTTCCCCCGACCAAACCCAACAAATCGCTCTTAAACAGGCCAATGGCGTTTACTCCCTCCACCGCATTGACGCCCAGGGAGAAGCCACAGAAATTTTACGCACCCTCACGCCGATTATTGATTGTCGCTTTGAACCCCGCGCGGCGGAACTTTTGTATTGCCTCAAGCTGGATCGAAATGAAACCTCAGGCCAAGTGGTTGAGGAACCTTTTCTCAGTGCCTTGAATCTCAAAACAGGGGAAGAAACTGCCCTCCTCGCTTTACCGAATTACCGGGATGTGGGCCTGAGCATTGCCGCCGATGGGGTTGCCCTCCTCTTCGATCAGGTGGTCACGACTCCACCAACCCCCACCAGCGATCTGTTTACTGCCACGGGCCTGGCGGTGGAAGGGGGCCGACTCTGGCTATTGGCGCTCCCGGAGTTGGAGACAGATACAGAAATTCAGCCTGTTCCACCGGAATCTCTGCTGCCGGGCTATCAACCCCAGTGGATTCCTTAACGATTTTTTTTGCTGCACTTTCCTTTTTTAATGGGAGCAATTAGCCCCCGTAGATCCTATGACCGTTTTGAAAACCATGACCCGCATTGATCGTCTTGCCCTCCTGTTGATTGTGATCTTTAGCCTGATGATCGGCATCGGTGTCGGCGGTGAGCAACTGTGTGGCGTGGATTGTCCGATTAATACCGGGCCGAGGGTGCGGGAATTTTCTTGGCAGGAACAACGCATTGGTGGTGATGATACGGCCTTTATTTTGACCTTCGACCGACCGATGGATGCGGTGGGGGTCGAGGATAATTTAGTTATTGACCCACCGCTCCCTGGCAAGACCAGTTGGGCGGGCAAACGTTTGGCCTATACGCTGCTGGCACCGGCTCCCTATGGCCAGGATTATCAATTAACCTTACGGGGGGCGCGGGAAAAATTTGCGGCTTCGGGCAATCTAGGTAAGACGATGCAGCCATTTTCCAGTAGTTTTCGCACCCGCGATCGCGCCCTGGCCTATGTGGGTACCGATGAGACACAGCAGGAAAAGGGACGGTTAATTTTATACAACTGGACAAAGGACGAAAAACGCATTTTAACGCCGCCGAATTTGGTGGTGCTGGACTTTCAGGTATATCCAGAGGGGAAAGCAATTTTGTTTAGTGCGGTGGATCGGACGCGCCCAGCAGAAGGGATTCAGGATAGTCAGCTTTATCGGGTAAGCACGGGCCTTGGGGAAGACGACACTTCTTCAGATTTGGAACTGGTTTTAGATAATCGCACCTACCAAAATTTGCAATTTCAACTCGCAGCGGATGGGGAGGCGATCGCCGTGCAACGGGTCAAGCGGGATGATCCGGCGGACTTTGGGCTGTGGCTCGTGATGCCTGGGGAAGAACCGCAACCGTTGGGCTTGTCGGGGGGAGATTTTGCGATCGCCCCGGACGGGAAAACCATTGCTCTACCCCAGGGGAAAGGAATTGGTATTTTTTCCCTAGAAGATATCCAAGAAGAACCCCTCGACTTTTTGCCCCGTTTTGGTCAGGTGGTGACCTTTTCGCCCGATGGGACAACGGCGGTATTGGTGGATTTCAACAGTGATAATCCGGAGTTACGCTATCGACGATCGCTGTATTTGGTCAATAGCCGCAACCAGGAGCAAAAATTACTGGATACGGACGGCTCGGTGCTAGATTGCGACTTTAACCCCACAGAAACCCAGCTTTATTGTTTACTGACGGAATTAATTCCTGGGGACGAATACCGGGAGCAACCCTATTTTGCCCAAATTGATCTCGAAACCCAGACGGTCTATCGCCTCGCCCAGTTGACCCAATACCAAGATATTGCCCTCAGCATGGCCCCCGATGGTCTGGGGTTGCTGTTTAGCCAAGTAGTGACGGACATTACCGACGTGGAAGAACCCTTTTTCCGCACAGCATCCGGGGAGGCGATCGCCGGGGGGCAACTTTGGCTTATTGTTCCTGGTGAAACCCCCGACCAAACTCAGTTGGAGGCCCTACCCTTTGCGGGAGTTTATCCCCGTTGGCTGCCCTAGGATGAGTTTTTACAGCAGGATTGAGGCCCGTTCTGCCAATGGCGATCGCTCACCTTTGAGGAGGGTAATGTGGCCAGCGATCGCCTCCTGTTTAAATTTTTCCACCACATAGGTCAACCCATTACTGGAGGCATCCACATAGGGATTATCAATCTGCTCGACATCCCCAGTGAGGATAATCTTGGTGCCTTCCCCGGCCCTGGTCAAAATAGTTTTCACCTCGTGGGGCGTTAAATTTTGCGCCTCATCAACGATCAAAATTTGTCGAGGAATCGTACGGCCTCGGATGTAGGTCAAGGGTTCAATTTGCAACAAGCCTAATTCCATCAGTTCCTCGTAGCCGTGCCGCCAGTGGCGCGGTTTGTCTTTGAGGTCTTGGGTATTGAAAATCAGATCTAAATTGTCGTAAAGCGGCTGCATCCAGGGGGTGAGTTTCTCTTTTATTTCCCCCGGCAGATAGCCCAAATCTTTGCCCATGGGCACAATGGGCCGTGAAATGAGCAGTTGATTGTAAAGGCGTTCCCCTGCCACTTTCGCCACCCCAGCAGCGAGGGCCAAGAGGGTTTTACCTGTGCCCGCTTTCCCGACCAACGTCACCAGTTGAATCTCATCCCGCAGCAATAATTCCAGGGCAAATTTCTGTTCACGGTTGCGCGCTTGGATATTAGAAACCGGAGCTTTCGTTGCTTTATGGAGGGGCACCACCTGATGCTCGTCGCTGCGACAAATCCCCAGGGCAGTGTGGGTTGGCTTTAGGCGATCAACGAGGGTTACCGCCTGATTGGGAAAAAAGCTTTCGGGTAGGGTAATGGTGCCGTCTTGGTAAAATTTGGCGATCGCCTCTGCATCTACAAGAACTTCTGTTGTCCCCCCATAAAACTCATCGAGGTTGACCTTGCCCGTTTCATAATCTTCGGTGGTCAGGCCCAAGACACCGGCTTTAATGCGTAGATTCGTGTCTTTACTGACGAGGACGACCGGACATTGACAATTATTTTGTTCCGTTAGGGCCACCGCCAAGATTTCATTATCGCCAGAATCCCCTGCCAATTCTGTCGGCAAAGTTTCGAGAATTTCTGGTTTACAGAGGGCGACCCGCAGCAAGCCTCCCTGATCGAGGGCGATTCCCTGCACCAAAGATCCCCCATGGCTGAGGGCATCAAGGGTACGGGAAACTTGCCGGGCATTACGACCAATGGAATCGACTTGTTTTTTGAAGCGGTCTAATTCTTCGATGATCGTGATCGGCAAGACCACTTCGTTATCCGCAAAGGACAGCATCGCCTTGGGATCATGGAGCAGGACATTCGTATCCAGGACAAAGACTTTTTTCATAGAGATCTGCCAAAGGATCAATAGCTCATAGTTCTATCGTCCTTTGTTTGATCCCGTCAGTGTTACCTTTGCAATAAAAATTCTTTTAGGGAGAACTGAGCTTATGGGTTAATAAAGTATTTATGTAGTTACTTCTCAACAAAGCTAACCCGCTTATATAATTCTGAAAGTTTAATTTCTAGCGCAGTAAATTTGAATTTAATGACAGCATTTTTCCCCATTAATTCAGTTAGTAACCATTGGCGATCGCCTACCTTTTGATAAAGCTCTACCCGTGGGTAAGTCTGATCGATTAACAAATACTCCCGTAACTGGGGAATCGTACGATAAAGGGCAAATTTTTGATTTTTATCAAATCCTTCGGTGGAGTTAGAAAGTACCTCAGCGATCATAGAGGGATTTGTCACCGCCATTTGGCTCTCGTCCAGGAAAACTGGTGCGCCTTCAATCATCATCACATCAGGATAAAGATAACTAGCCACATCTGGTAACCAAAGACGCATATCACTAACAAAAATTTCGTATTGGTGATCGCTGATTTCAAACGGCAATAAGCGACTTAGATTTAAAGTCAAACGATTGTGATTTGCGGAAGCCCCTGCCATGGGAATAATTTTTCCTTGAATAAATTCATGTCTTAAGACTGATCTCGCTTCCTGTTCGAGATAATCTTCTACCGTAAAAAGTTGAGGGACTGTAGAAATCATTATCGATCTCCGATTTCATTGAGCCGATAGACAGTTAACGTTGCTTTGAAGCCAATATTAAGAGTCTTTTTCTATTTTTAACAAGATGGTCTTTAAAATAAAAAGTAACGTTGGGCCATAGGTAAAACAGTGGCCGGTTCACAGATGAGCATTTCTCCATCGGCCCGCACATGATAGGTTTCAGGATCTACTTCCATTTTAGGCAGGTAATCATTCAACTTCAGGTCGCGCTTCGTCAGGTTGCGGCAGTTGGCAACGGGTAAAACGGTTCTCTGGAGACCCAATCGCGTCGCGACATCTGCTTCCATGGCTGCTTGGGAAACAAAGGTCAAAGCCGTGGACTGCATTGCTTTGCCGAAATTGGCGAACATTGGCCGCATGTGGATTGGTTGCGGTGTGGGGATGCTGGCATTGGGATCGCCCATCTGGGCGTAGGCGATCGC
The DNA here is from genome assembly GCF_963864045.1 of Picosynechococcus sp. NKBG042902. Lineage (NCBI taxonomy): Bacteria > Bacillati > Cyanobacteriota > Cyanophyceae > Chroococcales > Geminocystaceae > Picosynechococcus > Picosynechococcus sp. NKBG042902. Next base: position 36,806 of record NZ_CAWLTV010000055.1, read on the forward strand.
CCCCCCTTTGATCACCAGTTCCGGTTTGACCCCAAAGAAAGCGGGTTTCCAGAGACAGAGATCGGCGTATTTTCCTTCCTCAATGGAGCCGACGTAATTAGAAATGCCGTGGGTGATCGCTGGGTTAATTGTGTATTTGGCAACGTAGCGTTTAATGCGAAAATTATCGTTCTCCCCAGTGTCCTGGGCCAGAGCGCCCCGCTGAACTTTCATCTTATGGGCCGTCTGCCAGGTGCGAATGATTGTTTCCCCAACGCGCCCCATGGCCTGGGAATCTGAGGAAATCATGCTAAAGGCCCCCAGGTCATGCAAAATATCTTCGGCAGCGATGGTTTCCCGACGGATGCGCGACTCGGCAAAGGCGACATCTTCAGGGATACTGCGATCGAGGTGATGGCAAACCATCAACATATCCAGGTGTTCTTCTAGGGTGTTGAGGGTGTAGGGACGGGTCGGGTTTGTTGAAGATGGCAATACATTCGCTTCACCACAAACTTTGATAATGTCCGGTGCGTGGCCACCCCCAGCCCCCTCGGTGTGGTAGGTGTGGATGACACGATTTTTAAAGGCAGCAATCGTATCTTCCACAAAACCTGCTTCGTTTAGGGTATCGGTGTGGATTGCGACTTGCACATCAAATTGATCGGCGACCGAAAGACAATTGTCGATGGCGGCGGGGGTTGTACCCCAGTCTTCGTGGAGTTTGAGGCCGATTACCCCGGCACGAACCTGTTCGATTAGTCCTTCTGGTTTGGCACTGTTGCCCTTCCCTGTAAATCCTAAATTTATTGGAAACCCTTCGGCGGCTTCGAGCATCCGAGAAATGTGCCATTCTCCAGGGGTGCAAGTGGTCGCATTGGTGCCCGTGGCGGGGCCAGTGCCGCCACCAATCATCGTCGTGATCCCAGAGGCGATCGCCACCTCGATTTGTTGGGGACAAATAAAATGCACGTGGCTATCGATGCCCCCAGCGGTAAGGATATGGCCTTCACCGGCGATCGCCTCCGTGCCGGGGCCAATAATAATGTCGATATTGTCTTGGATGTCAGGGTTGCCAGCTTTGCCGATTTTGTGAATTTTGCCATCTTTGATGCCGACATCGGCCTTGACGATGCCCCACCAGTCCACGATCAGCGCATTGGTGATTACGGTATCCACCGCCCCATCAGCGCGAGTAACAGCGGACTGTCCCATGCCATCGCGGATCACCTTCCCGCCCCCAAATTTCACCTCGTCCCCATAGGTGGTGAAATCCTGTTCCACTTCCAGCCACAGTTCCGTATCTGCCAAGCGCAGGCGATCGCCCACCGTGGGGCCATAGGTTTCTGCATAGGCACGGCGCGACATCCGGTAACTCATGGGGACTCCTTCTTGCGTTGAGGCTCAAATTCTCAGTCCAGATTACCCTATCTCCCAAGCCCCGAACCGTAACTGAGACAACTTGTTAGATCCCTGGCTTTTACTCTAGTGGTTCAGGATTTAAACTTTCATTGTCAAAGTAATGACAAGTTTTTTTCTTGAAGAAACGCTGCCTTGAGAGGATGTCAAACCAAAGCTTTTATCGATAAAGTCAAGCTAAGCATTTTAAAAAGACTTAACCTTAACCTAGCAAGGATCACATTTTATCGTACAAAAGACTTCTCAGCACCACTAAGCAAACTTAGAAGCAATAAACCACTGAAATGAGAACTTAATGGTTAACAGCTTTCTTTGACAACCACTTTTGTAAAAGCTGATTGAGCACCTTTGGCTGTACTGGTTTACTTA
>NZ_CAWLTV010000056.1:0-42394 GCF_963864045.1 Picosynechococcus sp. NKBG042902
CCTCCTTGGGTTAGCACCATAAATTTAGGAAAATAATCTGAAACGGATGGGCTCTAAGTAGCCCATTTTTTTGTCCGAATAAATGCTGCTCAGACTACATATTCTCTAGAGCCATTTAATCTGCCAAAATTTCTGGTCTGCCGTGCGCTGTTCCTTTTCTGTGAGCCAAGCGGGCATCGGACGATAGGTGCCAAAAAGCCGATCCCACCAATCAACACCGATCCCAAAATTATGGTGCCACTGATTGTATTTATGGTGAACGTAATGGACGGGCATCGGTAGCCAAAAACATTTAACCGGGTTGTCATGTTGCAATTGGTGGGCGAAGGCAGCAAAGGCCGCGTAGAAAAAACAGCCCAGAAACCAACTGATTCCTAGGGTCAGAGAATGGAGAAAAAAAGGCAACATCACAACATTAATCCCGAAAACATAGTTGCGAAACTCCCAAAGAAAACCCTGGCCAGTACCGCCAACATGATGTTGGGCATGGCCTTGGCCCAGTTTAGGAAAAATGCGCTTCAGGGGATGCTTGGGGGAAGCATGGAAAATTCGATGAATCCAATATTCCAGAAAACTACCGAAGATAAAGGCCAGGCTGAAGATGAGTAAAGGCAACAAAATTTCCATAGGTCACACTTGCAGTTCACGCAAAACTTCAATAGAGTAAACAGGCTATGTTGGCTACAACCCTTGCGGTTCGCCATGATTGGGCCAGGGAACATTTGTGAACTTTTGTATTATAGTTGTCCCGGCAAACCTTTGGGTCTCAACAGTGAAGGCCGTAATTTTTTTCCGTCACGAATCAATGGCTAAATTTTTTTGGGCAGACCGCATTCTCCGCAAAATCTTAAAAAATTTCAGTTGGTTGCTCTGTGGTCAAATCCTGACGGCGATCATCAACTTCTGTTATCTCAGTCTCACGGCCCATGCCCTTGGGGTTGAGACTTTTGGGAGGTTAATTTTACTCCGGGCCTACATTGAGCTTTTGATTGGCTTGACGACTTTTCAGTCATGGCAAGCGTTGATTCGCTATGGCGCTGATTATGTAAAGAACAAGGATTCTAAGGGTTTGTGCGAGTTATTTAAATTAACCACTGGCCTGGATCTTCTGGGTTCTTTGGGGGGGTATCTAGTTGCTGTTGCGGCGGCGCCGTGGGTCGGGCCAATCGTGGGGTGGGAGCCGCAGACGATCCATGCTGTGCAGCAGGCCAGTATTTTAATGCTTTGTACCCTTGGCTCAACCCCTATTGGTTTACTGCGACTCGATGATCGCTTTGATCTACTCGCGGCCCAACAATTGGTGCCACCGCTTACCCGTCTTGTGGGCACCCTCATTGCCCTCTGGCTCGATGCTCCTTTGATGGGCTATCTTCTGGCTTGGTTGTGTGGGGAGGCACTTAATGGTCTTTCGCTGTTGGCTTTGGGTTTGTGGCAAGCGCACAGAAAACAAATTTTGCTTCGTTTGGATTGGTCTTTGCCGGATTTTTTGTTTGGCGATCGCCGGATCCTAAAATTTTGCTTTGTTTCTAATCTGAATTCTTCTTTACCCCTGGCGATCACCCTGAGTCCGCTGATTGTCGGCGCGGTGGCAACCCCCAGTGCTGTGGCCTTGTTTCGGGCTGGCTACGAATTTTCGACCCCGTTTCGAGAACTCGCTTTAATTTTTACCCAGTCGGTTTATCCTGAATTGGCCCATTTGAGTACCCAAGGACGCTGGCGCAAATTTCAAAAGCTGCTGTGGAAACTAGGACGGGTGCTCCAGGGGATTGGTTTTATTTTGCTGATTGCCATTTTGTTGGGGGGCAAAGGGTTACTCTACTACGCGATGGGAGAAGAGTTTACGGCGGCCTATGGCACCTTAGTTTTGTTGATTATCGGCGGTATTTTGATGATGGGGAACTATCTGCTTGAACCAGCCCTGTTTGCGATGGAAATGCCCCATATCTCACTGCGAAATAATGCCACCGCCATTCTTCTTTTCTATCTGCCGTTACTGGTGGTTTTGGCTTACTATTACGGAGCTTTGGGGGCGGGTATGGCGACTCTCATTGCCAATGGTGTTGGGTTTTCACTGAATTTATTCTGTACGTGGCGGGAAGTGCAACGACGTTCGACACCAACGCCGGAATATTTAACCCGTTGATTGGATTTGGGTTTCTAAATAACGAACCCATTGTTCACTGGGATCAAGTTGCACCTCTCGATTTTGGTTTTGCTTTTGGATATTGTTTTGCAGCCGTTGGCGATCGCCTTTAGAGTCGATCAACTGAGCTAGCTGCTGAATAAAATCTTCTCCGTCTTCAGGTTGAAACAAACAACCATTGACCCCTGGTTCAATCAGATTCTGCGCCCAGTCACAGTCCGGGGCTAAAACGGGTGTCCCCACATAGAGAGATTCTTGCACTGTGCGGCCAAAGGTTTCTTTAAGGGAAGCAGTCACATGAAGATCCACGTTCGCTAAGAGGGCTGGCACCTGCTCGTGGGGCACCTCCCCCAGGATCACCGTCGGTAAGGTTTGGGCAAATTCACTTTCGGCGATCGCCTCTGCTAATTCTCCCCGGCCTGCTACCAGTAGTGTGAAATTTTCAGTAATGTTTGCTCGACCAAGTTCCGGTAAATGCTTCAGAATAAAAGCCCAATTTTTATCGGGAGACAGTCGCCCCAAAAAAAGAATTTTGACCCGCTGATCCAGGTCTGGTAAGCCATAATGCTGCTGAAAAAAATTGGTCTGTTTTAGGGCCTGGGGATTCGCAATTTTCGGCGGGCCAATTACGGGCATATAAACCACATTTTCTAGTTGCCATTGCTTTAGGCGCTGTTCAATAAAATAACTGCCCACCAGGGTGACAGAACATTTGCCATAGAGCCGACGGGTTAGGGCTAAAGCGGCCCATTTCGCTGGCCCAATTAACCAAGCTGGGGCATAGTCCTGGAGATAATCGACAAAATTCGTCCGGTAACAGCCGATATAGGGAATATTTCGCGCTTGGGCATAATTCCACCCCGGTAAGGCGAAAAGCGTCGTCCAAAGCCGTTCTGGTTCTTCGACTTGAATCAAATCTGGCTGGAATTGTGCTAATTCTGTTTCGATGCGTCTTAAACTACTCCGCTTGGGATTGCGTTCCTGGGGAATCCCCAACCAGGCCACACTGGGCAACGGCACAATTGCGACATTCGCAAACAAATCGCCTACATAATCAGCCCAACGGGGATAAATAGCGGCGACTTCCTGGTAACTGGAAACCAAACAGAGCACCTGATGTCCCTGGGCAGATAGGACTTTTAAACGCTCTAACAACGTGATGCTCACCCCATCGTGGGAGGGCAAAAAGGTACTCGAAATAATCGCAATTTTCATCGCCACCCTTTAGAGGCTATTGGCCAGGGCCGTGACATCACTATCGGCGATCGCCAACTGCCATTTCCCAAGACCATTCAATGTTCCCGCCAGATACTGCTGACGACAGGCTTGCCGCTGAATTTTACCACTAGACGTTTTGGGGATACTGCCTGTTCGCAAGAGGACAATACCGTAAACTTCCACTGTGTGTTCTTCGTAAACAGCCTGACGAACTGCCCCAACAATTTCCTCTAGATCAAAGTTACGGACATAGCTCCGCTTCAATTCTTGAACCACCACAAGGCGTTCTTCATCGGCGGCCTCAACGGAAAAAGCAGCACCGGCACAGGGGCGGAGGGCAGGGTGGCATTGCTCAACAGTTAGTTCAATGTCTTGGGGGTAGCGATAACGGCCCCAGAGGATCATTACATCTTTAATACGTCCGGTCACAAAGAGCTCACCATCTTTTAAAAAGCCTAAATCTCCAGTACGAAGATAGGGCCCTTGGCCATCGACATAGGCTTGGAAGGTTTCTTGTGTTATCTCTGGTCGCTCCCAATAGCCCTTGCCGATACCTTTGCCAGCAGCCCAAATTTCCCCCACCTGACCTTCGGTGAGTTTGGTGTTGGTCTCTGGATCAACGATCACTACTTCATCTCCTAACCAAGTCCAGCCGCAGCTGACAATACCGCGACTGCCATCGGTGCTGATGATCGCCTGGTGTTGTTCGAGGGCTTCGGGGGCCATATATTGCACCACTGGCGCTTTTGCCTTGGAGCCACCACTGATGAACAGAGTCGCTTCGGCCATGCCATAGCAAGGATAAAAGGCTTCGCGACGAAACCCACAGGGGGCAAAGGTCTGGGCAAACTTTTCGAGGGTACTAGCCCGGACAGTTTCAGCGCCACTATAGGCCACATCCCAAGAGTTGAGATCGAGGGTTTCGAGTTGTTCGGGGGTAACTTGGCGAGCAACCAAATCATAGGCAAAGTTCGGGCCACCACTGGTGGTGATGCGGTGCTGGGAGATGATCTCTAGCCACCGGACAGGCTTTTGCACCAGCTCGATGGGAGACATTAGAAAGGCTTCAAAGTTGCCGTAGAAGGGCTGGAGGACGCCGCCAATCAAGCCCATATCGTGAAACATGGGGAGCCAACTGGCCATCCGGGTTTCGGGACTGTGGCTAAAGGATTTGTAGATCACGGCGGAGTTATGGAGCACATTACCATGGGTGACCATTACCCCTTTGGGTTTCCCTGTGGAGCCGGAGGTGTATTGCAAAAAGGCGAGGGTGTCGTCGGTAATGTTGGGGGTTTGCCAGTCTACTGCGAGATCTGCGGGAATTTCATCCATCGCAATTACTTTGACTTGGCTAAATTTACGCACAAGACCAGCGGCCTGGCGGGGGGCTTTAGTGAGTTTCTTTTGGAAATAGTCAATGAGGGCGCGGGTTGTGAGGATTCCCTTGGCCTGACAATCTTCTACCCGTTCCATGAGCTTTTCGAGGGCGTCATCACTGCGACTGGGGTTAATGGTGACGGCGATCGCCCCGGCGTAGAGACAAGCGTAAAAACTAGCGACGAATTCGAGGCCCGCCGAGTAGGGGAACACTAACAAAAGGCGATCGCCTGGTTCGATAAAGGTTTGCAAATGGGCGGCGATCGCCTTTACCTGGTGCTCTAGTTGGGCATAGGTCAGGGTTGTGAGGTTATCTTCGCCTGAAATAAAGTGATAGGCGGTGCGGTCGGGGGTGCTGTCAGCGCGGTGACGAAGCAGATCAACAATGGTTTTCGCAGAATGGGTCATGGTGGGCGATCCCATGGGGTCAGGGTAAAGGAAAAGGACAAAGATTTAGTGTTGGCGGGCGCGGGCCACCAGTCGATCAAAATACCATTGCAGGACGGGGGCCAGCAGGCTATGGAGGCGATAGAGCAGTTGCATTTCCAAGCCAGGGGTAATAACAAATTGTTGTCGCTGAATACCCCGGAGAATGGTGGCGGCAACCCGTTCTGCTGTCCACATTTGGGCGGTCTCTGTAATTAACTTGGTTTCCGGCGGTTTTGTCAAATTTTCGGCGGCCAGTTGGGGGGTATCGGTATCGGGCGGATAGGCGATCGCCACCTGAATTCCGTGTTGCTTGAGTTCTCCCCGGAGAGATTCCGCCAGACCCCGCAGGGCAAATTTACTCGGACTGTAGGGGGTATAGCCAAACAAACCCACTAGACCCGCTCCAGAGGAAATCATTACAATTTGGCCCTGGTTTTGGGTCTGCATTGCTGGGAGAGCAGCGCGAATCGCATACAACGTGCCGAAATAATTTACCGTCATGGTTTGTTCAAAAATTTCGAGGGGCAGTTCCTGAAAATAACCAGGGTGGGCCATTCCTGCTGAGGTAATTAATAAATCCGGCGCTCCAAATTTTTCAATGGCTGTGGCGATCGCCTGTTCAATTTCCAACCGTTGGGCCACATCCGCCGTGAGGGTTAAACATTGCTGCTGGGCATCGGCAAAAGCTTCTTGAATCCGAGTTTGCGCTACCTGGAGCTTAGTGGGACTGCGGGCAATGATTGAAAGATTGACATTCCCCTGTTGAGCTAACTGACAGGCGATCGCCAAACCAATCCCACTCGATCCCCCCGTAATAATTGCGTGTCGCATCTATTCAGCCCCAGCCAGAAATTGCTGACCGACTTCCGCAAAAATTGCGAGGGCTTTGTCTAAATGTTCCTGGGTGTGGGTCGCCATCACACTGGTGCGGAGGGCGGCTTTATTACGAGGCACCGCCGGATATACCGCCGCATTCACATAAACTCCCGCCTCTAGCAGCGCCTTACAGAACTGCATACATTTAAAATCATCGCCAATATGTACCGTAATAATCGGCGTTTGGGCGGTACCCACAGTAAAGCCAAGGGACTGTAACCCCCGTTGCCAATATTGGGCATTTTCATGGAGCTTTTGCACCCGCCAGGGCTCGGCGATCAAAATATCCAAGGCCGTGGCAGCCGCAGCCAAGGAGGTGGGGGGGATGGAAGCAGAAAATAACATAGACCGCCCGTTAAAACGAATCCAATCAATCACCTTTGCTTCGGCGGCGACCCAACCGCCAATGGAAGCCAAACTTTTGGAAAAAGTCCCACAGAGAATATCACTGCTGCCGATCATCCCGAAATGCTCCTCCGTCCCCCGGCCCGTTTTTCCCAAAACACCCAGAGCATGGGCATCATCTACAGCTAAAGTTGCCCCATGGCGATCGCATAATTGCCGAATTTCTGGTAGGGGAGCAATATCCCCCGTCATTGAATACAGACCATCAATCGTGACCATTGTTGCGGACTCTGGCGTCACCTGGATCAATTTTTGTTCTAAATCTTGCAGGTCATTGTGCTGGTATTGAACTACCCGGCAGCGACTCATAAACGCCCCATCGTAAATGCAAGCATGGGCCTCACTGTCGAGGATCATCGTTGTATTTTCGTTCATCAAGGCGGAAATAAAGCCCAAATTTGCTTGATATCCCGTGGTAAAGACTAAAGCATCCTCATGACCGACGAAGGCGGCAAGTTTTCGCTCAAATTCTCGGTGTTGGCGGGTCGAACCATTGAGCAATCGTGATCCCGTTAAACTCGGCCCTTCTTCTAGAGCGGCCTTGGCAGTGGCTTCTCGTACTCGGACATCGGCAGTCAGCCCCAGATAATTATTGGAGCCCAACATAATTAGTTGTCGCCCTTCAAAAATACAGGTGGCCCCTTCATTGCGTTCAAGGGCTCGGAAATAGGGCAGTAGATCATTGGCTCGCAATTGATCCGGCAGGTTAAACTCCCTGGCTTTATCGAGGACATTGCGGCTTGGTTTATAAGCGAGGCGCAACCGTTGGTCGAGATCGATGCCCTCTGCTTCTAGCTGAGTCGCTTGGGGGAGATGTCCGTTTTGGTGATGTTGGGATTCTTGGGGAAGATTAGCTAGAGTCAGGATATCTTGGGCGAGTTGGGCAACGGTAAGATCCTCAAAAAATTTTTCAAGGGGCACTATTAAATCGAATTTTTGCTCGATGTAATGCTTGATTTCAACAACTTGTACGGAATCTAGGCCCAAAGCGGCGATGGGCTGATCGTCTTGGATGGTATCAAGGGGCAACGAGAGGGCTTGGGCCAATTGTTCGCGGAGGGGTTTAATTAAGTCAGTGGTCGGCTGGGAGGATTGTTGTTTCTGGGGAGGATTAAAACTTTGGGCGGAAGCGTGATTTATTTCACCCAGGACGCTGCGGCCCACAACCATCAACTCATCGGCCAGAAACGCCTGACGGCAACGGTGTCGTTGGATTTTACCGCTGGACGTTTTTGGGATGCTACCGGTTTTAATCAGGATGATGCCATAGGTTTGTAGTTCGTGGTTTGCGGCGATCGCCTGGCGGATTTTTTGGGCGATCGCCTCGACATCCAGATTTCGGAGAAAAGTTCGTTTTACCTCTTGCACCAGCATTAGGCGTTCTGTACCGTCAATTTCTACCGTGAAGGCCGCTCCGCAATTTTCCCGGAGAGCTGGGTGGGATTGTTGGGCCGTAAGCTCGATGTCGTGGGGATAGTGATTTTTTCCCCGGACGATAATTAAATCCTTGAGGCGACCGGTAATGAACAGTTCTCCTGCGGCGATAAAACCGAGATCACCAGTGCGCAGGAAAGATTTTTGATGGTGATTGAGAGTTGCCGTAAAGGTTTCTTGGGTGGCAATGGGGGCATTCCAATAACCCTGGGCGATACTGTCCCCCCGCACCCACACTTCCCCAGTCGTCCCTTCAGGACAAGGGGCAAAAGATTCCGGATCAACGATCGCCACCTGGGTGTCATGGTAGGGTTGGCCACAACTAACAAATAAATTGTCTGACTCTTCGGACGAACTGGTGGTGATCGGGGCTTGTTGCTTATCACCCCCCGTAATGAATAGGGTCGCCTCCGCCATGCCATAGCAGGGATAAAAGGCCTCTGGCCGGAAACCACAGGGGGCAAATTTTTGATTGAATTTTTCGAGGGTCGCCGCCCGCACTGGTTCTGCACCGCTGTAAGCAAGATTCCAACTGCTTAAATCTAGATCGGCTAGATCACTGTCCGTTAGGCGATCAACACATAGATCATAGGCAAAATTTGGCCCACCGCTGGTCGTAGCCCGATACTTGGCGATCGCCTGGAGCCAGCGACGAGGATTAGTTAAAAACGCCACCGGAGGCATCAAAATACTGGGAAAGCCCACGTAAAGCGGCTGGAGTACATGGCCAATGAGACCCATATCATGGAAAAGGGGCAGCCAACCGACCCCGACACTCTTTTCGCTATGGCCAAAGGCGGTTTGAATCAGTCGCTGGTTGTGGAGGATATTCCGGTGGGAAACCATCACGCCCTTTGGTGTCCCCGTGGAGCCAGAAGTGTATTGCAGAAATGCTAGATCATCCCCCTGAATCTCCTGGGGCTTGAAGCCTTGGGGAGCTTGTTCTAAAGTATCCGTCGCCAAAAAGGTTAGATCCTGAAACTGCTCTGCTTGGGCAAATCTTTGTTGAATATCTCCTAACAAGGCCTCGGTGGTTAGGGCAAGTTCGGCCTGGGCATTATCGGCGATCGCCAACAGGCGCGATAATTTTTGGTTGCGCTTCGGCGGATAGACAGGCACCGCAATCACCCCGGCATAAAGACACCCCAAAAATGCTGTGATAAACGCCAACCCAGACGGATACAGCAATAAAGCCCGTTCCCCGCGCCAGGGGGCCAGATGGGAGGCGATCGCCTTTGCCTGGGTTGCTAATTCTTGATAGGTAAGGTGACCAGATTCAGTTTCTCCATTTTCTAAAAAAACATAGGCTTGGGCATTGGGTTGGCTGTGTGCCCGCTCATTGAGGATATCGAGCAACGATGCTTGTGCCTGGATAGAATGCTGGAGAAACGTCATAAAGCAGTAAATCAAAAGCTAAGGGGACGCAACAGTTGTGGAGCCTGACCTTAAGGAATAATAAAGGAGTTTTCTAATTTTGTTATGCAGAAATATAGCCTAATGTTGTCAATCCCGGTATTTTTGCCCCAGTATTTAGAGCATTGAGAATTAGAATTACCAGTCCCATTTTCACAACCTCAAGTCAATGGGCGCAGCTAGCTCCTCCGGTTGAATCAGTATCGGCCAGACAGCGGCTCAATCACCGGGAAAGACCATAGGCGATCGCCGATCGCCCCCTAGGTGCCGTAAAATCATAGCGCTAATGGGCTAGAAAAACGAGACAGGGCATTTCCCGACTTAAACTCGCCATCATCCAGCCGGGAAACGGCTAGGGGTTATTTCTTGGGTATGGACGTAACTGGATTCGAACCAGTGACCCCATCGATGTCAACGATGTACTCTAACCAACTGAGCTATACGTCCGGGTTGCAAACAGTATATAAATGTAGCATTAGCATTTAAAAATATGCAAGCATCTCGGCAAAGAAAAACAGAAGGATTGCTTTATCAGGGATGTTTGATTAAAATGGCATCGATTATTCAGGCTATCGAGTCCCCTTACGATCTTTGAGTCAATCTTTAGATATTCCGACCCTTGACACCCTGGCCCAGGAGCTAGCTGCCATTCAACAAACTGGCTCTAAGCGCATTGCTCTTCTCGGTTCTCGGCATGTCCCGATTACCCACCAGCATCTGATCGAAATGATGAGCTATGCCCTAGCCCTAGGGGGAAATCGAATTATCACCTCCGGCGCAACGGGGACAAATTCAGCGGCGATTAAGGGTGTAATGCGGGCTGATTCGAGCCTTTTAACTGTAATTCTGCCCCAGAGCCTCGAAAAGCAACCCCGTGAATCCCGTGTGGAACTCGAAAAGGTCGTGCATTTGGTCGAACATCCCGAGAATGATGAACTTTCTCTGGGAGAAGCCAGCAGCCTGTGTAATAGTGAAATTATCTCCCGCTGCCAACAACTAATCTGTTTTGCGTTCCATGACAGTGACACCCTCCTGCAAACCTGCCAAGAAGCAGAAGAACAGCGAAAACTTGTCACCCTCTTCTATTTCGATTAATTTTTTGTGCTACCCATTTGCCCAGTTGTTTAGGATTAATCCATGAATCTGTCTGTTTCTGCTGTCCTTATCTATTCGTTGATCGGCGCGGTATTTCTGGTTTATCTACCCTATGGGGTGGTGGGCTATGCGCGGGTTAAACTGGCTGGTCAAATGAGCGATCGCCTGGAGATGTTTCGGCGGCCTAGGGCAACGGTAGATCTATTGCCAGATTATGCGCAGCGGGCCAATTGGGCGCACCAAAATGCTTTTGAAGCGTTGGCGGTTTATGGTGTTGCTTGTTTGTCTGCGTTGGTAACGGGGGTGGATTCTCCCTGGGCAAAAATTGCGGCGATCGCCTTTTTGGTGGCGAGAACCCTCTACCCGTTGTTTTATATCCTCAACATTCCAGTATTGCGTTCGATGATGTTTGCCGTGGGGAATATCGCCAACATTACGCTTTTTGCCTTGAGTGCGATCGCCGTCCAGAGCCTCTAGGAAAATCCCCAGAGCCTCGCACAACGTTTACAGGCCAATGTGAACCTTGAAATTTTTATCTGTTGAATTCAGCTAAGTATCTTTATGGCTTCTACAAATTCCTTTGATGTGGTGAGTGATTTTGATCGTCAGGAAGTGGTCAATACCATTGATCAAGCTCTCCGGGACATCAACACGCGCTATGACCTCAAGGATACCAAGACTACCATTGAGCTGGGAGAAAACACCATCACAATTAATACTGCCAGCGATTTTACCCTCGATGCAGTGCAAACTATCCTGGTCACTAAGGCCGTTAAACGGAACCTGTCACCGAAGCTTTTTGATTATGGTGAGGCAGAATCCGCCAGTGGTGGCCGCGTGCGCCAAGTGATCACCCTGCGCCAGGGCATTTCTAAGGATGACGCGAAGAAAATCACCAAGATGGTCAAAACAGATTTTAAAAAGGTGCAGGCTTCGATCCAAGGGGATGCTGTCCGCATTTCGAGCAAGTCAAAAGATGACCTCCAGGCAGTAATGCAGGCGGTGCGGGATTTAGATTTCCCGATGCCGATTCAGTTTACGAACTATCGCTAATAACCCAAGCCCGTAACACTGAGAAATTCTAGGTTGTAATAGGACAAAACATAGGCGATCGCCAACAATAGACCGCTGGCAAAGTGAAACTTGACCGCAAAAAATTTGCAGTTACTCACCTTGTCGGGTTGGTCATGGTTCAGGCGGACATGGTTGATCAGACTCAGGGCAAAGGGGGCACTGGCAAACGTGAGGAGCATCCAGGGTGACCAGGTGCCGACAGCCACTAATAGGCAGGTCAAAACTAAAACGGCTCCCAAACTGTAGGTCAATACCTGCGCCCCTTGGTAGGTGCCGAGGCGGACAATGGGTGATTTTTTCCCGGCGGCTAGGTCATCTTCGGCCTGGTGAAAATGGGAGCAAAACAAAATAATACTCGTCGTCAAAGCAACCCAAGTCGAGGCCCAGACCGCATTGAGCGTGAGGGTTTGGGCTTGGCTATAAAAGACTCCCAACCCCGTAATCCAATAGGCGAGAAAACAGACAAACTCGCCAATGCCGAGATAACCCAACCGAAACGGTGGCCCCTGGTAGGTATAGGCGATCGCCGTTGCCAGGAGCAACAAATTAAACACCGTCCAATCCTGCTGGAGGTAGCTGATTAGGGCAATTCCGGTGATTCCCAGACCCAAAAAACCGAGGGCAATGCCAAAAACCAATGGGCGATCGCCCGTTAGATTGACCACCGAAGTCGCCTTATTGACGTCAATGCCCGTGTCCGCGTCGAACACATCATTACTCAGGTTCATCCAGGCAATTAAGCAAATTGCCGCCCCCAGGAAAAGCCCAAACCGCACCGGGTCAAACACCCCAAATTCCCCATAGGCCGCTGCCGTTGTCACGATCACAGGGGTCACCGCCACCGTATAAATGGGGGGTTTAATCGCCGCAAGCCAAAGACGACGGGTAGCTTTCGGACTAGAGGTGGGTGGGTTTTCCGTGAGCATTCTTGATTAAATGAGCCAATTCTTCAGAAAAGTGTACCTTAACCTTTCCGCAAGGGGAGAGGAGCGAAGCAATGCCCCAATACACTTTAGCTGTGAAAATTTGCTTGCAAATGTCTGGGAATAAAAATTTTAAAAAAGACCCTAAAGAACCCCTTTAGAACTAGGGATCGTTGCCGCTCGACGGGGGTCAATTTCCAGGGCCATGCGCATCGCCCGGGCAAAGGCTTTAAAAGTCGCTTCAATGATGTGGTGGGAATTAATACCGTCTAGTTGGCGCACGTGGATCGTCATTTGGGCATGGTTGACGATCGCCACAAAAAATTCCCGCACCAGTTGGGTATCGTAGGTGCCGACCCGTTCCGTGGGGATTTCTAAACCATAGCTGAGGTGGGGCCGACCAGAAAAATCTAAGGCGATCTGTACTAAGGCCTCATCGAGGGGCGCGACAAAATGACCAAACCGCTGAATCCCTTTGCGCTCACCAATGGCTTTGGCGATCGCCATCCCCAGGGTAATGCCCACATCCTCGTTGGTGTGGTGGTCATCAATCTCATAGTCCCCTTGGGCCTGGATGTGCAGATCCAATAGACCATGGGAACAAAGCTGATGCAGCATGTGATCGAGGAATGGCACCCCAGTATTCACCTCACACTTGCCAGTCCCATCCAGATTTACCGTTACTTTCACATTGGTTTCACCCGTCACCCGGGCAACGGTGGCAATCCGGGGGGACTCAGAAGAAGCAGGCATCATTAGAATATAACTAGGTTCAAATTCGCTAAGCTATTCTAGCTTAAGGTTGAAACCATTTAGGGAAACCCATACTGAAGACGAGACAGACTACACCATGGACAACAACAATTTCCTGCAACAAATGCTGATGATTGGGATTGGGACCACCTCGATCGTCGCCGAAAAAGTCAAAGAAGCCAGTGACCAGTGGGTAAAAGAAGGGACGATCAACCCAGAGCAGGCCAAAACAATGCTCGATGACATGATGAACCAACTCAAACTCGAACAGGGCAATGCAGAAGCCTACTTTGAGCGGCAGGTGCGGAATATCTTGCGGGATCTTGGGGTGCCTCGTCAGTCGGAAATGGATGAACTGCGCGGTCGTATTGATCGTTTAGAGCGGCAGGTGCGCGAACTGGAAAATAAGCAGTGGCGATAGGCCCGGTAAGATAGGAAAGCAATGCACACTGTTTGTAAATCTGGGAGTGAATAAACATCCATGCGAGAAATTTGGCTTAGTTTTGGAGTCATCGTTATCTGTGGGGTTATGTTAATCTTGTCTGCGGTCTTTAATGGGGCCAGTCAAACGGCGATCGCCGCTGAACTCGACTCGACCAGTCCAGTGGTACAAATTGCCGCCAATCCCACCGAGGAACTCAAAGATATGGATATTGATTTATCAAAAGCAGTCACAACCGAATCCGGCCTCCAGTACATCGATGAAGTTGTCGGTGAAGGGGCGTCCCCCATGGAAGGGGAAATGGTGACGGTTCATTACACTGGCAAACTGACGAACGGCGATGTATTTGACAGCTCCGTCAAGCGCAATGAACCCTTTTCTTTTGTGATCGGTGTTGGACAAGTGATTAAAGGTTGGGACGAAGGTGTCATTACCATGAAGCCTGGTGGTAAGCGCACGCTGATTATTCCTGCAGAACTGGGCTATGGTTCCCGTGGTGCTGGTGGTGTGATCCCCCCCAATGCAACTTTGATCTTTGATGTGGAATTGCTTGGGATTCGCTAGGCTAACCACGATTAATAATGCTACAAAAATCCCCCATGCCAAACGGAAAATGGGGGGTTATTTTTTGAATTGGCGGTAATGATCAAACGCAAATTTATTCTGTGACGACGGCTGGCGGCAAAATAACTTTCGTGGCGAGACCAAGCCGTTGTAGGAGCCAGATGGCCCACCAGGTAACATCGACTTCCCACCAGCGCCAACCGGCTTTCGCCACATTAGGATAGGCATGGTGGTTGTTATGCCAGCCTTCGCCATAGGTGAGAATTGCCGCCCACCAGAGATTACGGGAATTGTCGTCGCTTGCGTGACTGCGGTAGCCCCACACATGGGTGACAGAGTTGATAAACCAGGTGCTATGCCATAGCAACACCGCCCGCACTAGCATCCCATACACGACCCAAGACCAACCGCCGAGGAGATAAAGGGCGATCGCCAAGGGAATTTGTAGCAGTAGGAAATTGCGGTTTAGCCAACGGTAAAAGGGCTGTTTCGCGAGATCCTGGGCATAGCGGCTGTATTGATCCGCATCAAAAAATTGTTGATCGGGGTAGAAAATCCAGAGCATATGGCTCCACCAAAAACCCCGTTTGGCGGAATAGGGGTCTTTAACTTCATCTTCTGTGTGGGCATGGTGTAACCGGTGGCCTGCCACCCAAAAAATAGGGCCACCCTGGAGAGCCAGGGCACCGATAAACGCCAGGGTATATTCCAGCCATTGCGGGACTTTGAAACTGCGGTGGCTCAAGAGGCGATGGTAACCAAGGCAAATACCGATGCTGCCAAAGAGCCAGTGGAGAAACAGACAAACGGCGATCGCCGACCAAGAGAAAAAGAAGGGGGCCAAACCAAGGGCCAGGAGATGAACCGCGCCAAAAAAGAACACGGCAACCCAGTCTAGGGTTGGTTTTTGGGGGAGTTGTTGCACAGATTGGGTCATGAATTCTCAAATAATAGAACAAGACAATGGGGCGAACCCGGTTGATGATCCGCCCCAGGGGAAACGGTGGCGATCGCTAAATCGCCTTGGAGAAAGTTTTCTCAGTTTTGTGCTGTAGGTAGGTGTCAAACACCGCCGCAATATTGCGGATCAAGAGCCGACCGCTGGGCGTCACCTGGAAGCCATCCCCGGAACGGTGAATCAACCCGTCGGCTTCCAAATCATTTAAAGCACTCAATTCGGCTTGGAAATAGTCGTTAAAGTCCAAATCAAAGCCCAGGTGATATTTGTTCTCCAGCGCCGGGGCCGACAGGCGAAACTGGCACATTAATTCCATAATCACGGTGCGGCGAATCAGGTCATCCTGGGTGAGCTGGACACCCTTTTCGATGGGGAGAACCCGTTGATCAATGGCTGCGTAAAAATCTTTCAAGCGTTTGTGGTTTTGGACATACACATCCTGGAGCATACTGATCGAAGTCATGCCAAACCCTAAAAGGTCGGATTCCGGCTTCGTGGTGTAGCCTTGGAAATTCCGGTGCAGTTCCCCGGCCTGTTGGGCGATCGCCAATTCATCGTTGGGCTTGGCAAAGTGATCCATGCCGATGAACACATAACCGTGGTAGGTGAGGTTGGCGATCGTCATCTTGAGGATTTCCAGCTTTTCGGCGGTGGGGGGCATCGCAGCTTCAGGCATCCGTTTTTGCAGAGGTTTCAACCAGGGCACATAGGCAAAGCTAAAGACGGCGATCCGGTCGGGGTTCAGTTGGATCGTTTTCTGGACAGTTTCCGTAAACGTCGCCAGGGTCTGGTAGGGCAAACCGTAGATCAAATCCACATTAACGCTTTCAAAACCTGCTTCCCGAATCCAGGCCATCACCTCAAAGAGTTTTTCCTCCGGTTGGATGCGATTGACCGCCGCTTGCACCTGGGGGTTAAAATCCTGGATGCCAAAGCTGATCCGCTTAAAACCCAGTTGTCGCAAGGCAAAAATATACTCGCGACTCACCTCGCAGGGGTTGATCTCGATGGAAATCTCCGCATCGGGCGCAAATTGAAAATTGTCCTGGAGAGTTTGCCACAGACGCGTCACTTGCTCCAAGTTTAAATAATTGGGCGTGCCGCCACCCCAGTGGAGTTGTTGCACCAGGCGATCGCCTGATACTAGAGGCGCAACCTGCTGGATATGGCGGATGAGATAATCCAGGTAGGTGGCGGCGGCGGGTTTGTACTGGGTGATGATTGTATTGCAGCCACAGAAATAGCAGGGCTTTTCACAAAAAGGAATGTGGCAATAGAGAGAAAGGGGCGTTTTTTTATAATTTCCCATGGCGATCGCCTGGCGGAAAAGAGCCCCCTCAAAATCAGGGGTTAATTCCGTTGCGGGGGGGTAACTGGTATAGCGAGGAACCGATTGATTATATTTTTGGAGGAGCGGCCCATTAAAGCGGACATTTTGACTGGCTAAATTCATCGGAAAAAGAGATTAATTAAAGTTGATTTTTCAAAAAAATCCCCTAGCACTCCTAATCTCAGTGAGAAATAATGCTTTCAAACGACACTTAAAAGTGCTCAGGGAAACTCGTAGGAATAGAGGATTAAAACTGGTTCTAGGAAGACGCGATAAGGGCCGGATCATCGGGCTGGCGATCGCGGTTTTCGGTACTGCCCGGACGGTCTTGGCGAGTTAACAAATCAAAGGTATGTTCGCCGATGGCAGCCTTTACGTCCGGCTCCAACTCGTGCATCACATCCCGGTTGAGGGCAAAGGCATAATTGGCTTCGTTGATAATCTTCTGGATCGTTACTTCGTCTAGATTCAACCGATCCAGGGCGTCTCGATATTGCAACTTGAAATTGCGGCGATCGCCTGGGGTCGGCCAAGAGTCAAACTCATAAAATCTGGTGCCCTGGCCATCGGGTAACGCTAAGGCTGAGCGGATAATATTTTTTAAACTCTGACCCCCAGACAGATCCCCCATATAGCGCACATAGGCATGGGCAATCAGGAGCAGCGGATCAGTGGCGGCCAGTTCTTGTAAGCGCGCTCGGTAGACTTTACCCGCCGGGAGTAGTTCCAGTTGCCTGTGCCAATGCTCACCGTAATAAAAGGCAAGATCCTCTTCCAGATGGGGCACTCGGTTCAACTCCGGGAAATAGATTTCCCCTAGAATTTCGTGGTCTTTGTACTGTTCAAAAGCCGTCTCCAGGGCGTAATAGACCGCATACAAATTGGCCATCAATTTCCGGAGGGGTTGCCGCTCCACAATGCCTTTCAAAAAGCACTTCATAAAAGCTGTATTTTCTGAGAGGGTATGGGAGGTTTGGGTACCAAAGCGGAGGCGTTGGGATAGGGTCGTCATGGCTACTCCATGGGGTAAATAAGCGGAAAAATGCTGAGGGGAATTTTTAGTGAACCTCGGCCCGTAGGGCTTCGGCATCCACAGGCTTGGTGAAGAAGATCAAAGCCATATTCCAAACAATGTTGGTGATCCAGGGGATTTTTTGGAAAAACTGAATTACTTTCGGTTTCCCGTTGGTGGCGATCGCCTTGAGGTGTTCATTGGCGGCGGCGCAGGCTTCTAGGCGGGTGAAAAACTGCGGATGGTTTGTGTCGAGCACTTCCGGGAAAGCCCGTAGAGACGTTTCGTTGGTGTTGCGAATCACGTCCCGATTGTATTGGTGGGCATCAAGGCCAATCATCTCGTAAAAATCAGACCGTTCCAGGGTTGTCAGGGAATGGGTGACAAATACCGTTAACAAGAAAAAGCGCGACCACAAGCGAGATTGCCAAGTTTTCCAGAGGGATTTTTGCGATCGCAATAGGGCTTTAAAAAAGTCTCCATGGCGGTTTTCATCTTGGCACCAGCTTTCAAAATACTTAAACAGCGGATAAATATTGTGCTCTGGGTGTTTCTCCAGGTGACGATACACGAGGATATAGCGCCAATAGCCAATTTTTTCTGACAGGTAAACGGTATAAATTACCCACTCCGGCGGAAAGAAAGTATAGGTTCGTTTTTGGGTGAGATATTTCAGGTCTAAACAAAGGCCAAAATCCACCATCGATTTGTTAATAAATCCCGCATGGCGCGCCTCGTCCCGGGCTAGCAGGTGAAACGCTTCGGCCAAAATCGGGCTGCGATCGCGGAGGCGGCGGGACAGTTCTTTAAATAAAAGAAAGCCAGAAAACTCAGAAGTACAAGAACGTTCTAAAAAGTCAATAAAAATGCTGCGGGTTTTTTCATCAAAATGATCCCAAGATTGCTCAAAACTTTCGTCACGGATGAAATGGTTGCGGTTATAATCGGCCCGCAATTCTTCGAGGGCAGCCAAAATTTCTTCTTCGTGGGAAGAGAGCACCATGTTGGCAATTTTATCGAAATCTGTGGTGTAAAAGCGGGGTGTTAGGAGGGTTTCTTGAACTGGTTTTTTAACCCCTGGTCTGAGAAGTTCTGGACTCGGCTGGTCAGTGAGCGTAACCATAGGCTGATTAAAAGGTGTTTTTTAAATCTTTCTGGGATTCATCTTTTCGGAATTATCCTGAAGTTTCAAGAGGGTTTCTCCGGCTAGCCTATAGTTACCTGGGGTAAAAAAATGTTGCCTTTGTTAGGATTCCAGGGACATTGAAGAAATGTTAAAGTTTTAGCAATGAAGTATGTTTGGCCAATGACTGACCCCAACCCTTGTAATGATGTTAATTTCCAATGTCCGATCCAATTTGTGGTGGATTTGTTGGGAAATAAATGGTCAATTTTAGTGTTACGGGAGCTTTTTACAGGCGATCGCCGCACCAATGAACTGCTCAAGGCTTTACCGGGGATCAGTACCAAAACGTTAATGGTGCGCCTGCGAGAACTAGAAGCCCATGGCCTGGTGGAACGGCGCATTTACGCAGAGATTCCCCCCCGGGTGGAATATTCGTTAACAGCAAAGGGACGGGAAATTCAGCCGGTGATGACCGCCCTCCACCAAGTTGGCTCCCAATGGTTGGAACAGGAGACTTGCGTTTGTCCTTTGCAGGGGGAAATAGATTCGGTGCAATCGGCTTAATTTTTTAGGACAATTCAAAGAGTTCAGCCACGGTTACAAAGCGATAGCCAGCTTCGGTCAACTGACTCAAAATCAAATCTGTCGCTTCTACGGTGCGTTGGCGATCGCCGCCGCCATCGTGCATCAGAACAATCGATCCGGGCTGTACAGCCCCAATAACCCGTGCCGCAATGTCCGCAGGACTAGCCTCAATTTCCCAATCAAAAGAATCCACATCCCAAATCACGAGGCGTTTCTGTTGCTGATGGAGATAGAGGGGAAGCAGAAGAAAACGACGACCCCAGGGCGGCCGAAAGTCGATCTGGCCCGTGACCCCCAAATTCCGCAGCAGTTGATCCGTTTTGTCCACTTCGTTGGTGATGTAGTCCCAGGAACGGAAGGCCATGTATTTGTGTTCGTAGGAATGGTTACTCAGTTCATGGCCAGCGGCGATGGTTTGGCGGACGGTGTCTGGATAGAGTTCGATATTTTGCCCCACCACATAGAAGGTGGCCTTCGCTTGGTAGTCGTCGAGAATCTCTAAAATGGCTTCGGTATAGGGCGGTGCCGGGCCATCATCATAGGTCAAAGCAACAACTTTCTCTGGGGTGGCGACTTGGTACAGGCCAAAAAAGCTAATCTGTCTGATCAAAGGCAACGCATTTCGCACCAAGATCAAGGCGATCGCCGTGGCGAAAAATAAACGAATGACCTTCTGCCAGGCCTTGGGGCGCAGGGGAACAAAACGAACAGCTTTCACAATTGGTACCGCAGGGAAGAAGTGAGCACTTAGCCAAGATAGGCTGCTTTAACCCGTTCATCGGTGAGTAGATCCCGGGCGTTGCCGCTAATTTTAAGGTAACCCGCTTCTAAAACATAGGCGCGATCGCTACATTCGAGGGCCAGACTCGCATTTTGTTCGACTAAAAGAATCGTGGTGCCATCGGCGTGGAGTTGTTGAATTACCTGAAAAATTTCCTTCACAATTTGGGGCGCTAAACCCAGACTCGGTTCATCAAGGAGTAAAAGTTTTGGCCGCCCCATCACCGCCCTGGCGATCGCCAACATTTGTTGTTCCCCACCGCTGAGGGTGCCCGCAATTTGATTTTTCCGTTCTGCGAGGCGCGGGAAAATGGCAAATTGTTTTTCGAGATCTGCTTTAATCCCTAACCGATCCTGGCGCGTGTAGGCCCCCAATTCCAAATTCGTTAAAACTGTTTGCCGCGCTAAAATTCGTCTTCCCTCTGGACTATGGGCAATGCCAGCCCTGACAACGGCATGGGGGGCACTTTTGGTGATCTCGGTGCCGTGATACAGAATTCGGCCTTGGCGGAGATTGACCAGCCGCGAAATGGCCTTGAGAGTGGTGGTTTTTCCTGCTCCATTCGCGCCGATCAGGGTGACAATTTCCCCGGCATTGACCGATAAGTGGATATTTTTCAGGGCTTCGATACCACCGTAATTGACTGAGACATCAATGAGTTCCAACATTTACTCATCCCCCAAATACGCTTCAATCACCGCTGGATCTGCCTTTACATCCTCTGGTAAACCGAGGGCAATCAGTTCGCCAAAATCCAACACCGCCAGGCGATCGCACAGTCCCATCACCAGGGGAATATGGTGCTCAATCAACAGAATCGTCAGGTCAAATTGCGCCCGAATTTGTCGAATCAAATCACTCAAAGCGCCTTTTTCGTTGGGGTTCATCCCGGCAGCGGGTTCATCGAGGAGTAAAAGCTGGGGTTCTAGGGCCAAGGCGCGGGCAATTTCTAAACGCCGCTGATCACCATAGGAAAAATTTTTCGCCTGTTGACGGTATTTTCCGGTTAAACCGACCAAATCTAGCAATTCCTTCGCCCGGTCGTAGGTTTCTTGCTCAGCTTTTTTCGCTTTGGGTAAACCTAAAATTCCTTCAAAAATATTGTTTTTTTGGTGCAGATGGCGGGCGATCGCCACATTTTCCAGGGCCGACAAATTTCCAAACAAGCGCAGATTCTGAAATGTCCGCGCAATACCAGAGGCCGCAATTTGGTGGGGAGCTAGACCGTGAATCTTGCGGCCTTGGTACAGAATGTTTCCTTGGGAAGGGGGAATCATCCCGGTCAACAGATTAAAAAAAGTTGTTTTGCCTGCCCCATTCGGCCCAATCAAGCCGAAAATTTCCCCTGGGGCCACCTGAAAAGACACATCATGTACCGCCACCAAGCCCCCGAAGCGCCGGGTCAAATGTTGAACGTTGAGGATGGGGATGGCTAAATCCGGCATAGGCTCGACCGATTAAATCAAGCTTATTTTAGCGGCATCTAGGGGTGAAATTATCGGGATTATTGAGTCGGCGATCGCCAAAAATCTCCCCAGATGATTGGTCTACCTTATGAAAAATATGTGCCATCCTCATTTATCTAAATGGATTGTTTTGGTTTACTATGATCCCTCAGTAGTCACCTCGTTTTGACATCAGACGATCGAACAGTGAAAAAACTTATTCGCGGCCTGGACAAATTTAAGCAAAGCTATGTTGCGAGCCACCAGGATCTTTTTGAACAACTTTCCCACGGCCAAAAGCCCCGCGTTCTGTTCATTTGTTGCTCCGATTCCCGCGTTGACCCGGCGCTGATTACCCAAACGGATATTGGTGAAATCTTCGTCATCCGCAATGCCGGAAATATTATTCCTCCCTATGGTGCGGCCAATGGTGGCGAAGGGGGCACCCTAGAATATGCTCTCCAAGGCCTCGATATTCGGCAAATTATTGTCTGTGGCCATTCCCACTGTGGTGCGATGAAAGGGCTGCTTAAGTTAAACAAACTCCAAGCCGATATGCCTTTGGTTTACGATTGGCTCAAGCACGCCGAAGCCACCCGTCGCCTCGTCCGGGATACTTACCCCCACTGCGAAGGGGAAGAACTGGTTGAAACCCT
This sequence comes from Picosynechococcus sp. NKBG042902, assembly GCF_963864045.1. Taxonomy (NCBI): domain Bacteria; kingdom Bacillati; phylum Cyanobacteriota; class Cyanophyceae; order Chroococcales; family Geminocystaceae; genus Picosynechococcus; species Picosynechococcus sp. NKBG042902. Next base: position 22,040 of record NZ_CAWLTV010000056.1, read on the forward strand.
CGTTGCGGAAAATGTCCTTGTTCAGATTGATAATCTCAAAACCTATCCCGTGGTGCGATCGCGTCTCCACCAGGGTAAGCTGAAAATCTATGGCTGGATCTACAACATCGAAAATGGCGAAGTGTTAGCCTACGACGAAACAAAACATGCTTATGTGAAGCCAGACTATAGCCTCATCGACGAAACGCCCTTAACGGAGCGCGAAGCCCTAGAGGGTTGCCCACTTCCCTATACCGTCGCTTCTGGCCAGAGTTTAGCGGGTTGGTACGGCGAAACTGATACCTTCTCTGTGAGTGGTTAGGCTGCCATTGCCGTCGCTATCTTCTTAACAAAAAAGACGGTGCCCATTAACACACCGCCTTGCAAAAATTATGGACTCCAGTTTGAATGATTAGCGAATCTCTGGGGCACGCAGAACCGCAACATCTAAACTGGGTGCCTGTGCCGTTTGCTGAAGACTCGGCACCGATTGGCGCAGGATCGCCGTTAGATTTTCCGTAGTAGAAGCATAGATCTGGGTCACAGCCTTCGGATACAGACCAATCCCAATAATCGGAATCAACAAGCAAGCAATCACAAAGACTTCGCGAGGCTCGGCATCGATCAGTTTTTCATGCGCCACAAGCTCTTTGTTTTCTGGGCCGTAGAGGATTTCTCGCAACATCGAAAGCAGGTAGATCGGCGTTAAAATGACGCCCACTGCTGCGAGGAAAACAATGATCACCCGGAAAGTAGGGCTATAGGCATCACTGGTCGCAAAACCGACGAACACCATTAATTCAGCAACAAACCCACTCATCCCCGGCAGTGCCAAGGAAGCCATCGAGCAGGTCGTCCACATCGCAAAAATTTTCTTCATCTTTTTGCCGACCCCACCCATTTCATCGAGCATCAGGGTGTGGGTACGGTCATAGGTGGCACCAACCATAAAGAAGAGACTCGCCCCAATGAGCCCATGGGAAATCATCTGCAACATGGCACCACTCGTCCCCAAATCGGTAAACGAAGCCATCCCAATTAGTACAAAGCCCATGTGGGAAATGGAGGAATAGGCGATTTTTCGTTTGAGATTACGTTGGGCAAAGGAAGTGAGGGCCGCATAAACGATATTGACGACTCCGAGGATCACGAGCACTGGGCCAAACAGGGCATGGGCATCGGGGAGCATCCCCGCATTCATCCGCAGTAGGGCATAGCCGCCCATTTTTAGGAGAATTCCGGCGAGGAGCATGTGGGCCGGGGCCGTGGCTTCACCGTGGGCATCGGGGAGCCAGGTATGCAGAGGGAAAATCGGTAACTTTACCCCATAGGCGATAAGCAGGCCACCATAAAGCAGCAGTTGGAGGTTAATGCCAAAGTCTTTCTGGGCGATCGCCGTCATATCAAAGGTGACCGTATCCCCATAAAAGGCCATGGTCAGGGCGGCAATCAGAATAAATAACGAACCGCCAGCGGTGTAGAGGATGAATTTCGTTGCGGCATAGAGCCGTTTTTTGCCACCCCAAATGGACAGAATCAGGTAAACCGGAACCAGTTCTAGTTCCCAGGTAAAGAAAAACAGCAGCATATCCTGCACGGCGAAGACAGCGATTTGACCGCCATACATCAGCAGCATCAGGAAATAAAATAGCTTTGGCTTAAAGCTTACGGGCCAGGCCGCCAAGATCGCCAAAGTTGTGATAAAACCCGTGAGAAGAATCAAGGGCATGGAAAGGCCATCGGCCCCCACTGACCACCGCAGATCGATTGCTTCGACCCAGGTGTAGCTTTCTACCAGTTGCAGATTCGGGTTGCCAAAATCGTAGCCCGTGTAAAAGGCCGTCACGATGATCAAAAAGTCAATTAAGCCAATGGTCAAGGCATACCAGCGCACTGTTTTCCCATCTTTGTCGGGGATGAGGGGCAAAAATAATGCCGCAATAATGGGAAATAAAATAATCGTGGATAACCACGGAAAATTTGCAAAGTTCATACAAACTCAAAAAAATTAATGGCTGTTTCTTAAAAAATGCAATATTTATAAATCATTAACGCAGAATAAAGGCGATCGCCAAGCAGAATGCTTTACCCTGTACCATCTTCAAAAAAGTGGGACAGAAGATCTAACGCCTCTAACGTTACTTGTACCATTCCCAAATTTTCTTGACCGACTCTCCGGGGGAACTGCAATACTCCTTAACTTTGACCCCCCCTAAGGTGAAGATCCCCTAGCAATTCAGCCTTGGCATTCCCAAACGCAGCCAGAAAATGCTAGAAATGCTCACTTCTTAACTTTTTATCAGTAGCTTGACCATGACCAACCCTAGTTCTAACCCACAACTCCAGGCCGTCAGTCCCACGGTGTTTGCCCAGCGCGTCGCCACGACCGAATCTTTGCAACTCATTGATGTGCGTGAGCCCGATGAGCTAGAGATTGTCGCCCTCCCAGGCTTTACCAATTTACCCCTGAGTCAATTTGAACAATGGGCTGCCCGCATTGCCGTGGACTTTGACCCCCAGGCAGAAACCTATGTGCTTTGTCACCATGGTGTGCGTTCGGCGCAAATGTGTTATTGGCTGCAACAACAAGGTTTTACCCAAGTGATCAATATTGAAGGTGGGATTCACCTTTACACCCTCTCTGTGGATCAAAGCCTACCGCGCTACTAGGGAAGAATGAGCTATACTAACCCAAACTTAGACCTTAAATCTTTCTTAAGTTAAGCCAAGTTTTTTTACTATTTTTTTATATTTCTTAGTTATTGAAAGCACTACTGTCGGCGTATGGTTGCTCAGAAAATTCTTAATCCCCGTCACCAAAATATTTTTCGAGCAACGGTCAACCATTACATTTCCACAGCGGAACCCGTAGGCTCCAAAACCCTTGTGGAGGAATATGACTTTCAGGTCAGTTCTGCCACCATTCGTAATGTGATGGGCAAGTTGGAAAAGGCAGGTTTCTTGTATCAACCCCACATCTCGGCGGGACGAGTCCCCTCTGATTCCGGTTATCGCTTCTATGTGGACGAGCTCGTCACCCCCAATTCCCAGACCCGCAAACGAGCGAGCCAAACGTTACAGGAACAGACTGCCGCAGAGTATTGGGGACTAGATGCGACCCTCCAGCGGGCAACGCAAATCCTGGCGACGTTAAGTGGTTATATTGCTCTAATCACGGTGCCCCATCAAAACCATGCTCGCCTACGCTATCTGCAGTTGCTCCCCCTGGGGGATCAGAAGGTGATGATGATCGTGGTGACGGATAGCTATCAACCCCAATCGTTGTCCTTGACCCTGGACTGTGACCCCGATGAGCTAGAGATTTTATCGAATTTTTTGAATCACCATCTCCAGGGGCGATCGCTCCAAGAAATTGCCAGCCTTGATCCCCAGGCTTTAGACGAAGACTTTCACCATTGTCAGCTGTTATTGGAGACGATTTTGGGTAAGATTGCCCAGATTGTGCCTAATACGATTGCGACGCCGATTCTAGTACGGGGCATTTCGGAAGTGCTGCGGCAACCTGAGTTTTCCCAAATTGAGCAGTTACAAACCCTATTACACTTGCTAGAGGCGAAACAAGAACAGCTACTCCCGGTGGTTTTTAGTGGTTTACCAGGCGATCGCCCGACACTCATTCACATCGGCACCGAAAATCCCCTAGAACCCATGAAAACCTGCGCCCTTATTTCCACATATTATTACCAAGAAAAAACGCCCGTTGGTAGTGTTGCGGTGCTTGGCCCGACGCGGATGTTCTATGAAAATGCGATCGCCTTAGTTGAAGCTACAGCAGATTATCTGTCTGAGAATTTAAAAGCCGCTTTTTAAAGTTTAAGAATCGTAGGAAATAAGGATCAAATAATTCAATTTTTTGTTTTTTTGTTGATGGCGATCGCCATAATCTTTTTAGGGGAGTACCCATAGGGGATTTCATGGACTTTGACTTAGATATTCTTCTCTTTGCCCTAGTGCTGAGTATTGACTGTTTTTCCGTCGCCCTTGCACTAGGAGCACGCCATTTTTCCCGCAAGCGGGCCTTATTTTTTGCGCTCAGTTCAGGTTTCTCTGGTGGCGGCGCTATTTCCCTCGGTTTTCTCCTGGGTAATTTTGCCCAATACATCACCTTCTATGATCAAGGAATTGCTTTTATTCTCTTGATTCTCATCGGTGTTCACATGTGCTACAGCGCCTACCGAGAAATGCAAAAACTCCCAGGCGATGATGATGAATCCAGAAAAATTCATGGCCTTTGGAAAATCCTTTTGGTCTCCAGCATTTCCAGTGTTGATTCTTTGGGGGTTGGTATTTCCCTTGGTTTAATGGGCAAACCTTTAATTCCCTATTCCCTGGGGATCGGAATTTCCGCCTTTTTTGCTACTTATGTGGGCTTATTTTGCGCACAATTAATTTCTAGTCAATTGAAGGAAAAGGTAGAGTTTTTTGGCGGTGGCATTCTGATTGCTATGGGCCTTAAAATGCTCTCAGTTTAACAGTTATCTGGCCTCAGTTTTTGTGAATCTAAAGTCGTCATTTTCCAAGTAAAAAGCAGATTGTTATTTCGCTCAATTTCACGAGAATTAGGATTTGTTTGTAGATAATTACTTTTTGGGAAGAATTTTTTAAATAATTTTGTGAAACTTGGGAACAATGAAAAAACTATGATAAATCGACCCACGATTTTTCGTTTATAGTAATAAATGCATTCTTTTCGAGTTGGCGATCGCCACGGCATTTATGGGTTTTGAATTAGACATTATTATTTTCGCCCTTGTCCTCAGTATTGACTCTTTTTCCGCTGCCTTAGCTCTTGGTATTCGCCACTTTTCTGGAAAACGGGCTTTATTTTTTGCGCTCAGTTCGGGGCTTTCTGAAGGGGTGGCGATCGCCATCGGCTTCATTTTGGGACGCTTTGCCCAGACTATAATTATGGCCTACGATCATTGGGTGGCCTTTGCCCTATTGGTTTTGGTGGGTGGACATATGTGCTACAACGCTTACCAAGAAATGCGAGCCAAGCCAGGCGATGACGATGGTGAATCCGTCAAAATCCATAGCCTGTGGAAAATTTTGTTTATTTCTAGTATCACCAGCATCGACTCTTTGGGGGTGGGCGTTTCCCTCGGCCTCATTGGTAAACCGCTTGTGCCCTACTCCCTCAGCATTGGCTTGGCTGCTTTTTGTGCCACCTATGGGGGCCTATTTTGTGCCAAACTCATTTCCGGGCACTTAGGTGAAAAGGTCGAGTTTTTTGGCGGCGGAGTTTTGATCGCCCTGGGCATTAAGATGCTATCGATCTAATCCATTCCGAATACACTACAAAAGCCCTTCTAATTGACGTCGAATGCGGTCTAATTCTGTATCCGACAAATCGTTTTCTGACGCTGTGGTTTGCTCTGCTGGCTGTTGCTTTCCCTCTGGATCCCAAGCTAAATCTGTCACATTTGCTTCGGGGGGCGTGGCTAATTCGCCAGCGGCAACGTGTTGCCAATCATAATCTGCATCCCGACAAAACTCGATAATGTCTTCTTCATCCATGGCTTCGATGGAGACGGGCGGGAAATCCTGGGCCTCCAACATTAGCCCAAACCGGGTGGCGTCATCTTCGTCTTCAAACATTAAAATCTTGTTGCGATCGCCAGTTTGGAGTGTGTGAATCCCTTCATTTTCCGTCCGGGCATTAAACAGCAAGACATACACGCGACTCATGGACTTTCTCCTTAGATGCTTACTAATCGGCTCCTTTTGGGGGAGGGTGATCAAATTGTTTATGATAAGGTGACGGGAAATTTCGCTCAAACCCTTTAAAATGGTACCGCTCGATTGGCAAATTGCGAATCTTCCCATGTTCAACCATGGTTTATTTTTGCTTGGTATCGATCTTAAGGGTGGCGATCGCCATCGTTGTTTTAGGGCCTTTTTGCTTAACAAGCCTTCATAAAACAGCAGTAGTGGAACTTTCCTGGAATCTTTTCTTTCATAGAGCCTAGACGCTCACTTTATCGAGGGAGCCTCTGACGGTATAACCCAACTGGGGAGGGGGACAGCCATGACAAAATTTTATGCACCGACCATTATTGGGGCAACAACGCTCCTGACCATTGCCGCTGGTCTTGGTGGTATTCAAGGGGCGATCGCCGGCCCGGAAACCTTTACGATCGCCGCTAACGGAGCCATTACCTCCAATGAAGTTTTTAACGGGACAATCACCGGCCAGGCTGGGGGGCCAACCAATAGTAACTTTTGTGGCTGGATTGCGAATCGCCCCAACCACACCTTTCGCATTAATGGCAATGGCCTGATGTCTCTCAATCTCAGCGTCGTCGATCCTAACGGTGGCGTTTCCAGACCCTTTACGCTTCTGATCAAAAATGCCGATGATCCCAGTGCAGATCCGTTCTGTGCGATCGCCGATCCTTTTAGCGGGATTCCTGCCGAAATTGGTGGTGTTTGGAATCCAGGCCGCTACCAAGTCTTTATCGGCAACTTTGAACAGGCTGGTAATGCGGGTCGCGCTCCCTACGTTTTACAAATTTCCCAGTAGCATCAACAACCGTCGGTTTCCCAAAATAATCTTCTAAAAAACTAATTAAAAAATTGCCCTCCTCTCTTAATTTTGAAAGGGGGGCAGTTTTTATGGTCTTAACCGAATTTTCGTGTTTTAGCGTTTTACCGCAGGCTCAAAGCTCGGTACCACAAGATCACGATTTTGCTTCGTGAGTTGGTTGTAGAGTCGTTCCGTATTGGGGAAGTTTGCCGCCGGTAAAGTCGGGAAGCGACGGAAGGGTACCGTATCCTCACCGAAGTTATCGAGGTATTCCATGCTGTTAACCATCGCGCCGATAAAGGCTTTCAGACCTTGGGAAGCAAGAATTTGGTTATACTTACGGATTTCCTGCTGATCTAAGGGAGCTCGACCAAGGAAATGCTTCGTTCCCATTTCAATCACCTTCGTGTTGGGGTAGGGAGTATAGAATTCCTTCTGGTACAGCTCAGAACAACCCAGACCTTCGATGAATTCCTTCATGTTGATCTCGCGGTTGCCCAGCTTACTTTCGAGGGCAGTAAATTGCGCATCGACAACATAGGGCTCGATGTCCCGCTCAAAGATCTGACGGTAAGCCGCGGCGATCGCCGTTTTCAGTTCGACCTTGTTGAAGGTATCCGTGAGTTTAAAGGCCTTCGTTTGCTGACGTTGGACGTTAACCCCTTGCTTGAGGCGAGCATCCACATCCGTCACCGGTAGATTCTTCGTGCTAGAAGTGCCCAACTCAATAAAGCGAGCTGTCTTCTCAACCTGAACCTTAGCCCCCACATCTTCACGGAGCGCACCGGGGCGAGTCTGACGCAGCGAATAACCACCGGGAGTCAGATAGCGTTCGTAGGGAACTGTATCTTCACCGAAAGCTTCTTCGTATTCTTTACTGTCAATGATCGCATCAACGAGGGCATAGAAACCTTTTTTCGCACAGGTATCAAAGTAGCTGTTGATTTCTTGACGACCATAGGTGGGACGACCCAACAGACGACGGTGGATGTACTCCACAGCCTTGGTTACGTATAGAGAAGACCAGTAAGTATTCCGGAAAACATCAGATTTTGCCAAGGCCCGGATGAATTCCCGCAGGGTAATTTCACCATTTTCGAGCTTGATCTCTGCCACTTTCTGGCGTTGGCCAGCATAGACCATCCGACCAAAGACCTGACGGTAAGCCGCTTCAATGACCTTTTGGGTCGCACTTTCCGAGAAACTAACGTTGGTAGTCTTACCTGATGGTAATTCGTTATTGAGACGGAATACCTTGGCTCCAAGGCTGCCGGGTTGCGTAGCGCGGGCGCGGGGATTACCCAGTTGGTTGTTAATGCCAGGGCCACGGTGAATCAAGATCCGCCGGGTATCTTTATTAAAGGGAGCAGGGCTGGCGCTGGGACTCCGGGTTGCTTTCGGGAAGATTGCCCCGAACTGAATTTCTAAGGCATCGTTACCAGAGCCATATACGTGCTGATCCGGTAGGGGCTGATTGTAGCTGGCGAAGGTCGTGATAAATTGAGGGACTTTGCGGAAAGGTGCGCTGTATTTAAACAGATCCTGTTGCATGCCCCAGTTGCGACATTCCTGGGCTTCTTGGCCTAAACCACGGAGGTAAGGCACGGTTTCTTCCCCGAAATAATCGGCATATTCTTGGGAATCGACCAAAGCATCGACCAGCGCTGCTAAACCACCACTAGAGACAATGGCAAAGTATTCTTGGACTTCTTCGCGGGAAGAGGGGCCACGACCGAGAATGTGACGGAAAGCAAGTTCTAAAGCTCGGCTGTTGATAAAAGGTTCAAAAAATTGCTTCCGATAAAGGGGGGATTTCGCCAAGCGACGGACAAATTCCTTCATGGAAATGTCGCCATTTTTCACTTGGGATTCAAGGTAAGAAATGGATTGGCTGTAGGCCCGTGTAATGTCTCGTTCAAAGATTTGGCGATAGGCGGCTTTGACGACTGAGTTTTTCTCTAGGGCAGACAAGCCAGGCTTCATCACGAACTTCTGACGCTTTTCGGCGGCGTTGAAGTAGCTCTGGGGCAGTTGTAAACCCTGGGCATCGATGGAAGGCCGTTGGCGCAATTTATCGTTGGGCACTTGGGTCTGCATTTCAGTGATTAACACATCGAAATACTGAACCACGGTTTCTTGGGCTTCGCGATCGCCCCGGAACAGATCCAAAGAAGCCGCTTTCATTTCCTGGATCGCCACGATGGTCGCCGGAATGGAGCAAGCATTCTCGATGACTTCTTTTAGACCACGGGTGTTGACCACGAGGATACTCGGATCACCGGCCACAATGGCATAGGTAGTGTAGCGGAGGAACCAAGCCATATCCCGCAGGGACTTGGTCATGTTGCGGGGGCCGTAACGGGAAACACTGATTGGCCGGAAACCAGCGGGAATCTTACCGCCACCAGAACCGAGAAACAAATTTTTGACACCACCAAAGATCCCTGTGGCACCACTGGCATCCCCGACGGCCATGGAAACGCCGAGATCGCTGTCATCGGTATCGGTTTCCGGTTGGTCGAGGTAAGCAAGGGGGGACCCACCGGCAAAAATCCGGTTCGCGGCACGGGAGACGATGAGCTGGGAACTCAGTTTAATCGCTTGGGCGATCGCCAAACGCTTGAGTCCAGAGTCATAAAACGTTTTCAGTGCCGTTAGTTCTCCAGATTCCAGGTAGCGATCCTGTTGCTCTGCCTGGGAAATGTTGGAGAGGGGAACGGTTTGATATAACTGGGGGCGAGCTAAAGAGCTTCCACCGCTGGCCTTAATCGTCATGGATTTTCAACTATCTCCAATCAAAAATGTTCAATTTATAGCGAAATTGGGGAGAAAGTCAGCAAGAGTTTTCGGGTTCCCTTTGGCGATCGCTTCTCCCAAATGCTTTATTAAATGAGATGTTTATCAGTTAGCTAGACTTTAGGGTAGAACGTTTCCGGCCCGGACACGAAATTTATTAAGAAGTATGTCAAAAATTCAGAAAAACTGGGGATCAAGGTTGCACAATGTGACCTGTACTGTTTTCAAGCCAGTTAATCTATTTGCGACCTTCCCCCTATGACTCACCCTAGCGATCGCCAACAAGCCGTCCGAAATCTCTACAATACCTATCCTTTTCCGCCGGAGCCGCTGTTGGATGAACCGCCCCCAGGGTATAACTGGCGTTGGCATTGGCAGGCCGCCTACAACTTTTGCACTGGACGTAAACCGAGCACCGATAAAATTCGCATCCTCGATGCTGGTTGTGGTACGGGAGTCGGTACGGAATATTTAATTCATTTAAACCCAGCCGCTGAAATTGTCGGCATTGACCTCAGTGAAGGGGCCTTAGAAGTCGCCGAAAAACGCTGTCAACAGTCTGGGGTACGCGATCGCCACACCGCACCAGTCACCTTTAAGCGTTTACCCATTGAACAAGCAACGGAACTAGAAGGGGAATTTGATCTAATTAATTGCGTCGGCGTCTTGCACCATATGCCCGACCCAATTCAGGGAATTCAAGCCCTCGCGCAAAAACTAGCCCCCGGCGGCATTTTCCATATTTTTGTCTATGCTGAGTTGGGCCGTTGGGAAATTCAACTGATGCAAGAGGCGATCGCCATTTTGCAGGCTGATAAGCGCGGTGACTATATTGACGGAGTTAAAGTAGGCCGCCAGATTTTCGCGAATCTACCAGAAAATAATCGCCTCGTTCAATACGACAAAGAACGCTGGTCTCTAGAAAATCACCGGGATGCATCCTTTGCAGATATGTATGTTCATCCCCAGGAAGTGGACTACAACATCAAGACTTTATTTGAACTCATTGATGCGTCAGGACTAGAATTTGTTGGTTTTTCTAATCCACAGTTTTGGGATCTAGAGCGACTCGTGGGCAAGGAACCAGAGTTAATCGAGCGGGCAAAAAACTTAGATGAACGTTCCCGTTATCGTTTAATCGAATTGTTGGATACCACCATTAGCCACTACGAATTTTTCCTCTGCAAACCGCCCCTGAAAAAAATGGATTGGTCTGACGATCAAACTCTTACCGAAGCAACAGCAGAGGTTCATCCTTGTCTGAATGGCTGGCCTAGCCAGTCTCTCTTTGACTACGACTACCAACTCGTTAGCCTCAACGACACTGAGTTTCAGTTTATGCAGGCTTGCGACGGCACAAAAACGATTGGTGAAATTTCCCAAGCTCTGGGAGTCGGACTCGATCTAGGGCGATCGCTCCAGGCCAGACAATTGATTATGCTGACACCTAAAATATAAGCAGTGAAGGATGCCTAAAAAGATTCGTGAGTTAAAAAAACTCTTGCGTCGGGCTGGATTTACGATGCGACCTGGCAAAGGAAGTCATACCAACTGGACACATCCAAAATATGCAGGCAGGATCACCTTAGCCGGAAAAGATGGAACAGACGCAAAGCCCTATCAGGAACAAACTATTCTAGATGCCATTCAACAGGTTAACGAAGCAAAAGACGATGGATAAACTCAAATATCAAATGGTAATTCAGTGGAGTGACCCTGATAATTGTTATCTGGTTGGCTTTCCGGATTTTATTGGTCAAACCTGGCGTACCCATGGTGAGAGTTATCAAGAAGCTGTTCAAAATGGTGTTGAATGCCTAGAAAGCTTAATTGAAGACTACGAAGCGGCAGGAGAAACTTTACCAAAGCCCACCGCTGTCTTGGTTGCAGCCTAACCGAAAACCCGGTGTTCGAGGGAGGGCATTTGACGGCGCACTTGGGCTAGGCGATTTGGATTAATTTCGGCGATCGCCACCCCTGGGTGAACGCCCGCATCATTCAGCACAGTTCCCCAAGGATCGACGATCATCGCGTGGCCGTGGGAATAACGCATGCCGTAATGGTTGCCTGTTTGTGCTGGTGCGATTACATAACAGGTATTTTCAATGGCTCTGGCTTGAATCAAGGTTTGCCAGTGATCTTTACCGGTATAGGCGGTAAATGCGGCGGGAATGCAAAGAATATCCGCCCCTTGCTTTGATAACGAACGATATAGCTCCGGAAAGCGCACATCATAACAAACGGATAAACCGATTTTGCCCAACTCCGGCGAAGCAAAGATTTGGGGGAGCGTATCGCCCGCCTGGACTGTGCTTGATTCTTTGTAGGTATTTCCGTCGGGCAAATTCACATCAAACAAATGCACCTTGTGATAGCGGGCCAATTCTTGGCCATCAGGGGAAATCAACAGGGCCGTGTTAAAGACTTTATTGTCACCGCCAGGCACCGGAAAACCACCACCGAGGAGGGTGATTTGAAATCTCTGGGCCATAGTTTTGAGAAATTTCTCGCTTTTTTGGGCAATGACATCGGCCTGAGCAAGCTTAGCGGCTTCTTCGCCGAGGAAAGAAAAATTTTCCGGAAGCGTCACAAGTTTCGCCCCCTGGTTGACAGCCAACTGAATCAAGTCTTCTGCTTCGCCCAAGTTGTGGTCTAAGTCGGGCTTACTGGTCATTTGGATCGCTGCCGCGAGATAGGATTTCATATGGCCTGAGATGTTTTTAGAAATAGGGATCTGGGAAAACCGTCAACCAGAAGTTTTGATGGTTAAACTGGTTTAATACCATAGCAGAATCTTTCCCCACCAACATGGGGCGATCGCTTCGAGACGGGCTTTGCAGCATACCTTTCTTGAGTGGATGATCAAAAATGCTGGAGGCTGTGAATCATTGGCATGGAAATCTTGCGGCGATCGCATTACCAAAACACAGATGTCTCGGTTTGAAAACCTTTAGCGCAGAAAATTTTGCCCATGGTGAACATTTTCAGAAAAGATCAGTTAACCTATTAGCATCAAGTTTCTGGATAGCCCTTGACAAAGGTTGCATCCCACCTGGAGTAGTTTTTGCGACTGGCGATGCTAGAGGCGATCGCCATCCATCAGTCGCTTTACTTGGGCACTAGAACATTTGTACTTAACAAAAACCTATGGGTAGGCGAAGTTTACAGATTTTGCTATAACCATGTGGGCAATAAAAGACAAATTCACTAAAATGGCTAAGGATTTGCTCCAAGCTATCTCGTCGGAGAAGCTCATTACAGATTTTGACTAGTTTTAGAGACGGAATAAAACCCCCAAAAGGTAGCAGGAAAGTTCCCATCTACTAGTACAATCAAAACCCACAGTTTTTTTCTATCAAACATAGCCTTTGGTAGGGAAAACCTCGACTTCGACAGAATCATTCTGTTTGCTAGAAGTCCCCATTGAATGTCCATTTAGTTGCTTTTTTAAACGAACAAGAGGAAATAGGCATGACCCAAGCGACGAACCCCGTACTGGATCAGACTCGGAATGAGGGTGATATTGATTACAGTGCCCTTGCGGAAGCGCAAATTAAAGAAGGTACCGACTATGTAGAACTTACCCTCCCCACGAAAAAAAGTCGGAAAGCAAAAACCAGTCGTCGTAAGGAAACTGCCACCAAGAAAAAACCCTACACCGAAGACTCGATTCGGATTTACCTCCAAGAAATTGGCCGGATTCGTCTGCTGCGGGCTGAAGAAGAAATTGAGCTGGCCCGGAAAATTGCTGATTTGCTCGAACTAGAGCGGATGCGGGAACAACTCACCGAGCATGAGTCTCGTGTTCCTACGGACAAAGAGTGGGCCGAAGCCGCGGGGATGCCCCTCAAAGATTTTCGGCGTCGCTTGTTCCATGGTCGCCGTGCCAAAGACAAAATGGTGCAATCAAACCTCCGTCTGGTGGTCTCCATTGCGAAAAAGTATATGAACCGCGGCCTTTCGTTTCAGGACTTGATTCAAGAGGGTTCTTTGGGTCTGATCCGTGCTGCCGAAAAGTTTGATCACGAAAAGGGTTATAAGTTCTCTACCTACGCGACCTGGTGGATTCGTCAGGCCATTACGCGGGCGATCGCCGATCAATCCCGTACCATTCGTCTGCCTGTTCACCTCTACGAAACCATTTCCCGCATCAAAAAAACCACCAAGATTCTTTCCCAGGAATTAGGCCGCAAACCCACCGAGGAAGAGATTGCTGAGCGCATGGAAATGACCATCGAAAAACTGCGCTTCATCGCCAAGTCTGCCCAGTTACCGATCTCCCTCGAAACGCCGATTGGTAAAGAAGAAGATTCTCGCTTGGGTGACTTTATCGAAGCCGATGGGGAAACCCCCGAGGATCAAGTCTCCAAGAGCCTCCTGCGGGAAGATCTTGAAAATGTACTTGATACCCTCAGTGCCCGTGAGCGTGATGTCCTCCGTCTCCGTTATGGCTTGGATGATGGCCGCATGAAAACCCTCGAAGAAATTGGCCAAATTTTTAACGTAACCCGTGAACGGATTCGTCAGATCGAAGCAAAAGCGCTGCGTAAACTGCGTCACCCGAACCGCAACAGCATCCTGAAAGAATATATCCGCTAGGCCATATTCAGTCTCAATCTTTAAAAGCTGAATACTGAGAACATAAAATTTTAGAATTACCCTGCCAGTCGGTGGGGTTTTTTATTGCTCAATTTTCCTGGAGAAATATTCTGTAAAAAAACCGTAAAAATTTGGATGGTTCACAGTAGCATAGCGGCAACAGCAGTTTAGCGAGTTCCCATGGCAAGCTCTCCCCTGACGATCACGATTGATCCGGCATACGATATTCTTCGCTCGGAAAAACAACCCCTCAGTTATTTTTTTAATCCCAAATCTGTTGCTGTCATTGGTGCCACGGACAAAGAGGGTAGCGTGGGGCGGACGTTGCTCTGGAATTTGATTAGTCATCCCTTTGGCGGGACGGTCTATCCGGTGAACCCGAAGCGCAATAGTGTGTTGGGGATTAAAGCCTACGACAATATTTCCGCAGTCCCCGAAACGGTGGAGTTAGTAGTGATTGCAATTCCAGCACAGTTTGTGCCCCAAGTGGTTCAAGAATGTGTTGATGTGGGGGTAAAAGCCGCAATTATTATCTCGGCGGGCTTCAAGGAAATTGGTGAGGCAGGGAAGGCGCTGGAACAAGAAATTATGGCGATCGCCGCTGGGAAGTTGCGGATTATTGGGCCGAACTGTTTGGGGTTAATGAATCCCCATAGTGGGTTAAATGCCACCTTTGCCCACGCGATGGCGCAACCGGGTCATGTGGGGTTTATCAGCCAGAGTGGGGCGTTTTGTACGGCGGTGTTGGACTGGAGTTTTCCGGAGAATGTGGGCTTTAGTGCCTTTATCTCGCTGGGGTCGATGCTGGATGTGAACTGGGGTGATTTGATCACCTACCTCGGCGATGACCCGAACACCAAAAGCATTGTGATTTACATGGAGTCGGTGGGGGATGCCCGGTCGTTTCTCTCGGCGGCGCGGGAGGTGGCCATTACTAAACCGATTATTGTGATTAAGGCGGGACGGACGGAGGCGGCAGCAAAGGCTTCGGCTTCCCATACGGGTTCCTTGGCGGGGAGTGATGCGGTGCTAGATGCGGCATTTCGACGCTGCGGGGTGTTGCGGGTGGATCGCATTTCAGAATTATTTAATTTGGCGGAAATTCTCGCGAAACAGCCCCGTTTACCGAAAAAACCGAAGTTAACAATTATCACTAATGCGGGGGGGCCTGGGGTTTTAGCGACCGATGCAATTATTCAGCGGGGGGGAGAACTGTCGGAATTGGCTCCGGAAACGATCGCCGCCTTGGATGAATTTTTGCCGAGCCACTGGAGCCACAGTAATCCGATTGATATTTTGGGAGACGCGGAACCGGAACGCTACGCCAAAACCCTTGATGTGGCGATCGCTGACCCGAACAGTGCCGGATTTCTGGTGATCCTGACCCCCCAAGCGATGACTGACCCCACCGCCACGGCGATCGCCTTACAGAAGTGTGTCGAAAAAACCGATAAACCCGTGCTGGCTAGTTGGATGGGGGGTGATGCAGTGACCGAGGGGGAGCTGTTTTTAAATCGCTCTCAAGTGCCCACCTACCGTTACCCTGATTCTGCCGCCTATTTATTTCAATTGCTCTGGCGCTATAAATACACCCTGGAGGGCATCTACGAAACGCCGACCCTCGCCCCCGATACCGATGGGATTATTGATCGCCACAATGTCAAAGTGATCCTTGATTCTATTCGCGCCGAAGGGCGGACACTCCTGACGGAATCCGAGTCGAAAAAAGTCCTCGCCGCCTACGGCATTCCCATTGTGCCAACGGGCAATGCCAGTACCCCAGAAATGGCGATCGCCCTTGCCGATGAAATTGGCTATCCGGTGGTTTTAAAATTACTGTCCACCACGATCACCCATAAAACCGATGTGGGGGGTGTGGAACTCAATTTAAACAGTGCGGCGAGTGTCGAGCGTGCCTTTGAGCGGATTTGCCAGAGCGTCACCGAAAAAGTCGGTGCAGAGCATTTCCACGGGGTGACAGTGCAACCGATGCTCAACCTCAAGGACGGTTATGAGCTAATCCTCGGCAGCAGTATCGATGGGCAGTTTGGGCCAGTGTTAGTTTTTGGCAGTGGTGGACAACTCGTCGAAGTCTTTCAGGATCGGGCGATCGCCTTGCCGCCGCTAAATAGTACCCTCGCCCGCCGTACGATGGAGCAAACCAAAATTTATAAAGCTCTCAAGGGAGTCCGGGGGCGAAAAGCGGTCAATTTAGACGAACTAGAGCAAATTTTAATCCGTTTTAGCCGTTTAATTGTCGAGCAACCTTGGATCAAAGAAATGGATATTAATCCCCTCTTTGCCTCCGGCGATCGCCTCGTTGCCCTCGATGCGCGGATTGTGCTGCATCCCCTCGACTTAGCCGAAAAAGATTTACCCAAACCGGCCATTCGCCCCTACCCGCTGCAGTACGAAAAACCCTGGACAAGCGCCGATGGACGGGAGTTTATGATTCGCCCGATCCGCCCCGAAGATGAGCCAATGCTCGTCAAATTTCACCAAACTTTGTCTGAACAAAGCGTTTATTTTCGTTATTTTCACCTCGTCACCCTGCAAAGTCGCATCGCCCACGAACGGTTAACGCGGCTTTGTTTCATTGATTACGACCGGGAAATGGCGCTGGTTGCCGAATACACCGACCCTGATACCCAAGAAAAAGAAGTCTATGCTGTGGCCCGTTTGAGTCAACTCCACGGCACCACGGAGGGGGAATTTGCGATGATTGTCAGCGACCCGATCCAACGCCAAGGACTCGGTACCGAATTACTCCGGCGTCTGGTGGAAATTGGTCGCAATGAAGGGCTGACTGCCATTACCGCCGACATTCTCTCAGAAAATAAAGGGATGCAGCGGGTTTCAGAAAAAGCTGGTTTTACCCTCAAGCGCCAAAATTTTGAAGTGGTTAAAGCGACTCTACAACTCAATTAAACAAAGACTATGACCCGTTTTTTCTTAGTTATTGCCCCCATCCTTGCTGGTCTCGCCGTTGCTGCTGGTGCCTTTGCCAGCCATGGCCTTAAAGGAACCCTCGACGCCAATGCCCTTGATATCTGGGAAACTGCCGCTAAATACCAAATGTATCAGGCGATCGCCTTACTGCTGGTGGGCCTATTTTCTGTCCAGGGATCGTTCCCCAAAAGTTGGCTCAATGGGGCTGGCATTGCCTTTATTGTCGGGATTGTGCTCTTTTCCGGTAGCCTCTATGCCTTGAGTTTAAGTGGAGTGAAAATCTTGGGGGCCATTACACCGCTCGGTGGGGCAGCATTTTTGATTGGCTAGATCTGTTTGGCGATCGCCGGTTGGCAGTTGAGCCGCTAAAGAATTTTGGCAAAGCGATTAAGTTTGGACAGATTTTGCGCATTTGCTGTAACTTCGCTCTCAATTCCTCGCTAAGATTCAAGGAACTACGAATTTTTTTAGCAATAGGAGCACTTGGCTGTGTATGGAGCCGACCCCAATGATCCGCATCCCATGGCAGGATTCCCACAGATTTGTTTTATCCGCAACACGGTGACAAATCCGAATATCATCATCGGCGATTACACTTACTACGATGATCCAGAGGATTCAGAAAACTTTGAGCGTAATGTTTTGTATCACTTTCCCTTTATTGGCGATCGCCTAATCATTGGCAAGTTTTGCGCCTTGGCCAGGGGGGTCAAGTTCATCATGAACGGGGGCAACCACAAAATCGATGGTTTTTCCACCTATCCATTTCAGATTTTTGGCAATGGTTGGGACAAACTTCCTCTGCAACCTAGTGACTTCCCCTACAAAGGCGATACGGTCATCGGCAATGATGTTTGGATTGGCTATGAAGCCGTGATTATGCCCGGTGTACACGTGGGAGATGGTGCGATTATTGCCGCCAAATCAGTCGTGGTTAACAATGTTCCTCCCTATACCATTGTGGGCGGCAACCCCGCCAAATGTATTCGACAACGCTTTACCGATGAAGTGATTAAAACCTTACTATCAGTGGCTTGGTGGGATTGGGAGATCGAGAAAATTACCCGCAATTTAGAAAAAATTGTCGCAGCGGATTTAGATGCTCTGCTCAAGTGCGAATAACGGACTCTTTATATAGCTTCTACAATCGTCATGCTCGCTGCAAAAGTTTAAACACAGCTCACGAGCTTCATCATCAAAACTATTGACACTCTTGCCTGAGCTTTCAAAATAAAACCAACAAAAAACCCTGCTAATTTTCTCTATATTTAAGCAGGGCATCGCAGATTGCAGATAGCTTGAGATTTTAAATTCTATTTAACGGCCACCGACGACAACATTTTTAATGCGCAAGTGCGGGCCGCCAACGCTGACAGGTAAACCTCCTTGGCCACCTTTACCACAGCCGCCGTTGGTATAGAGGGTGTCGTTACCGATCGCCTCAATGTCCTTTAAGGTTTGGAAGACGTTCCCAGAGAGGGTGACATCACTGACAGGTTCGGCGATTTTGCCATCACGGATCATGTAGCCTTCCGCCGCCGCAAAGGTAAACATTTCACCATTGGTTTGACCACCGATCATCCGCACTGCATAGACCCCTTCTTGGATATCTTGGATCATTTCTGCAAAGGGCGTATCGCCCGGTTCAATGGCCGTATTCGTCATGCGCACGAGGGGCGGATAACCAGCTTGAATGGCGCGGGCATTCCCTGTGGGCGCTTCACTCATTTTCCCTGCGGTTTCCCGGGAGTGGAGTCGTTGGGTGAGCACACCGTCTTTGATTAAATATTTGCGTTGGCCGGGCACCCCTTCATCATCGTATTTCATCGTGCCGGGCAGATCAGGGAGGGTGGCATCATCGATCACATTTAGTTGGGAAATGCCGAGGGGTTTGCCGATGGTTAGGAGTTCCTGCATCCGGGGATTTTCGTAGACAAAATCGGCTTCAGATAGGTGGCCAAAGGCTTCGTGGATAAAGACCCCTGCGAGGTAAGGATCAAGGACGACGGTATATTGTCCGCCTTTGACGGGCTTGGCTTCTAGTTGACGGATCGCTCGTTCTGCGGCACCTTTAACACGGTCTTCGATCCCAATGAGCGCATCGAAATCACAGCGGGAATTAATCGATTCAAAGCCCTGGCGCACGACACCATTTTCTCCCCTGGCGATCGCCCCAAATCTACCATTCACATCGAGGCGTTCTTGGATGATGCAACTGCCATTGGAATTGACGAAGTAGGTGGTGACAAAACTATCGCTAATGCTAGCCATCGTCGTTTGAATCCGGGGGTCATAATCCAGCAAAATTTGGTTATATTTCGCCAGTAGATCCCGTTTTTCCTTGAGGGAAATGGTGCGGGGGTCGGTTTTAATCTCTACTGGTACATAGTCCTCGATGGCCCCACTGGGAGCCAACTGAGTTGATTCTTTGCCCACCAACTTCGCCTGGGAAACCGCTTCTGCAACGCGATCGCCTAATTCGGCAAGGCCATTGAACGTGACAAAACTCCAACCCCCCTGGTGACAGGCCCGAATCCCGCCGGCGAGGGCAAAACTACGGTTACTGCCGTCGAACTGCGCCCCCCGGAAGGCCAGACTGGTAGATTCACTCTGCTGCACCCGAATTTCTAGGTAGTCCACAGCCTCTTGATGGGTGGCGATCGCCCCCTTGAGGGCATCGGTAATTTGTTGCATGGTGAGGGTCGTCATCGATCTTTACTCCTTAATTTCAGCCGCAATCGTTAAATCTTCTAGGTTCCAGAGGGGGCCACCCAGGGCCGAATGTTGTACCCCTTCAATTTTGTCACGCACCGCCGCGAGGGAATAATTGTTTACCAGATGGATAAACGGTAAATATTCCGCTGCAAGTTCTTGGGTTTTAGCATAAATCTCCTTGCGTTTGTCGAGATCCAGCTCCTGGGCCCCTTGGATGTAGAGATCCGCAATTTCTTGTTCCCAGTCATTGATCACCCGATCCGTCAGGGGGGTGGTGCCTGGCCGCGCCGCTTGGTTAAACATATGCAAATTCCCCTCCGGGAACCACACATTTGCGCCCCCATTGGGTTCATTGCCCCCCGTTAAGCCCAACAAGAAACAATCCCAATCGAGGGAGTTGCTCAACTTATCGACGAGAATATTAAAACCAATCGGGCTGTAGTCCACCTGCATTCCCAGGGCTTCGAGATCCTGCTCAATTTGAGTCGCCATTGCTTCGCGAATTTTGTTGCCCGCATTGGTAATCAAGGAAAAACGCACAAGATTATTGTCGGCATCGATTAATTGTCCCTGGGCGTTGTAGGAAAAACCCGCTTCTTCGAGAAGCGCCTTGGCCCTGTCTGGGTCGTAATCGTAGGTTTTTATTTGATCATTATAGAAAGGAGATTGCACCGAAATCGGCGAATGTTGCACTTCCCCCAAACCCCGGTAAATATTGTTCACCATGCGCTGGCGATCAATGCCATAGGCCACAGCCTGACGAAACTTCA